>JBGSRY010000526.1:0-5866 GCA_041737325.1 Rhodoferax sp.
GGCGACATCATCGAGTACACGGCGAAGAACATGCCGAAGTTCAACTCGATCTCGATCTCGGGTTACCACATGCAGGAAGCCGGCGCCAACCAGGCGCTGGAACTGGCCTTCACCCTGGCTGACGGCAAGGAATATGTGAAAACAGCCATTGCCAAGGGCATGGACGTGGACGACTTTGCTGGCCGCCTGAGCTTCTTTTGGGCCATTGGCATGAACTTTTACCTGGAAGTGGCCAAAATGCGCGCCGCGCGCCTGCTGTGGTGCCGCATCATGAAAGGCTTTAACGCCCAAAAGCCCAAGAGCCTGATGCTGCGCACGCACTGCCAGACCAGCGGCTGGAGTCTCACCGAGCAAGACCCGTACAACAACGTGGTGCGCACCACGATCGAAGCCATGGCGGCGGTGTTTGGTGGCACCCAGTCGCTGCACACCAATTCATTCGACGAAGCCATTGCGCTGCCAACCGAGTTCAGCGCCCGCATCGCCCGCAACACCCAGCTCATCATCCAGGAAGAAACCCACATCACCAACGTGATCGACCCCTGGGCGGGCAGTTACATGATGGAAAAACTCACGCAAGACATGGCCGATGCGGCCTGGGCCATCATTGAAGAAGTCGAAGCCATGGGCGGCATGACCAAAGCCGTGGACAGCGGCTGGGCCAAGCTCAAAATTGAAGCCGCGGCAGCGCAAAAGCAGGCACGCATTGACTCGGGCAAAGATGTCATCGTGGGCGTCAACAAATACAAGCTCAAGACCGAGGATGCGATTGAAGCCCGTGACATTGACAACGTCGCGGTGCGTGATTCGCAAATTACGCGCCTCAACGCTATCAAGCAAAAACGTGATGCAGCCCAGGTACAGCAAGCGCTAACAGCTATAGAAACTGCAGCAACCAACGGCACAGGCAATCTGCTGGATTTGACGATCAAAGCCGTGCGTGTGCGTGCCACGGTGGGAGAAATCAGCGACGCGATGGAAAAAGCCTTTGGCCGCCACCGCGCCGACACACAAAAGGTGACCGGTGTGTATGCAGCCGCTTATGACAGTGCCGAGGGCTGGGACCAGCTCAAAAAAGAAATCGCCGACTTTGCCGTTGCACAAGGTCGCCGCCCACGGGTGATGATCTCAAAATTAGGCCAGGACGGCCACGACCGGGGGGCCAAGGTGGTGGCCACCGCGTTTGCCGACCTGGGCTTTGATGTGGACATGGGCCCGCTGTTCCAGACCCCCGAAGAATGCGCGCGCCAGGCGATTGAAAACGACGTGCACGCGGTGGGCGTGAGCACGCTGGCTGCAGGGCACAAAACGCTGGTCCCGGCCATCATTGCCGAGCTGAAAAAGCAAGGCGCAGACGACATTGTGGTGTTTGTCGGCGGGGTGATTCCGCGGCAAGACTACGACATGCTGTACGAGGCTGGTGTCAAAGGCATCTACGGCCCTGGCACGCCGATTCCGGCCAGTGCCAAAGACGTGTTGGAGCAGATCAAGAAGGCATTGGCAGCCTGATTGACAGATTGATATACTGTAATACCGTATTTCAACAAGGAGTCTGACATGGCTGTCTCTGTCCGCATGGACCCGCTCATGGAAAAAGAGCTGGAGCAAGCCGCCAAGCGGCGTGGCATCACCAAGTCGCAATTCATCATTGAGGCGGTTGAGCGCTCGTTGGGTCGCAAAGACCCCTATGTCCTCTACCAACAGGTGATGCGCGAGATGAGCGACGACCCGCGTACCCCCTTGGTCACGCAAGCGTTTGCCAACGAGTCGCACGAGTCCTATGACACCGATCGATCACGCGCCGCGTTGATTGCCAAACTGCGAGCCAAGCATGGCCTCAGCGTTGATTGATGCCAGTGCGATGGTGGCTGTGTTTGCGCCACGCGAGCCCCAAGCCGAGCGCTACCGCGACTTGCTGGCTTTGGCAGCGCTTGAACACTGGTCTTTGTCCACCACCTGGCCCTGTGTCGTCGAGGCCTGCTACTTGGTGCCGCCACCCCAGCGCTACGCCTTGCTGAACTGGATTGGCCAGGGCGGTGTGATGGTGTTTCCGTTTGACCAAAGGGCACTGCTGGACTTGGTTCCGCAGATGCAGCGCTACACCGAAAAGCACCGCACCGAGATGGATTTGGCCGATGCGTCCTTGCTTGAACTGGCCACGCAAACCGGTGTGACGACCATCATGACGTTAGATAAACGCGATTTTTCGCGTTACCGGTTGCCCAACGGAACGAGCTTTGAAATTTTATGAAAAATTGGCCTCTAGCCCTTATAGAACAAGCACTAACAGCTTCTAATTCAGGAGCATTTGATGTGTCTTTTTGCGATCTGAATGGTCACTTGGGGTGCTTGCAGTCCACGGCATCAAATCACGGTGCTGACGAGATATATCATTGGAATATCTCAAATTCGCCAAGAGGTGCAACATGACAGCCGTTCAAA
The DNA here is from genome assembly GCA_041737325.1 of Rhodoferax sp. GTDB lineage: Bacteria > Pseudomonadota > Gammaproteobacteria > Burkholderiales > Burkholderiaceae_C > Rhodoferax. The sequence continues at coordinate 2,443 of JBGSRY010000526.1, forward strand.
CCGCCAAAGTTTTCATGTCCGGGCGCAGCCAGGCGGTGCGCCTGCCCAAGGAGTTTCGGTTTGCCTCCAAAGAGGTCACGATCGAGCGCGAGGGTGACGCGATCATCATGCGGCCCAAGCGCACGCCAGACGAGTGGTGGGACGAGGTGGTGCAGGCGCTGAATGGGTTCGAGGGCATGGACTTTGTCGAACGAGACCACACACCTGCGGTGGACGACATGTTGTCGTTCGACGAACCCTTGCCTTCGCATTCTTGAGGTTAAAAATGCGCTACTTGCTCGACACCAACATCTGCATCTACGCCATGAAGCATCATCCCGGCGTGTTGCGCCGCATGCAACAAGCCAAGTCAGACGGTTTGTGCGTCAGCGCCATCGTGGCAGCAGAGTTGGCGTTTGGTGTGGCGCGCAGTGCGCCCGAGCATCGAGAAAAGAACCAAGTTGCATTGAAGCGATTCCTGGCCGCGATCCCGGTGCAGCCTTGGTCAGCAGAAGCTATTTGGATATATGGCGAACATCGGCAAGCGCTCAAGCAGGTTGGAACACCGATAGGTGAAATGGATTTGTTGATCGCCGCACATGCCCTGGCGTTGGGCTTGACGCTGGTCACCAATAACACCCGCGAGTTCGAGCGCATAGAGAGTTTGCAATTGGAGAACTGGGCTGTCTAAGTTCGCAGTGACTAACTCATCATGAAAACTCAAGTCATTCTTGTCGATTGGGAAAATGTGCAACCAGAGTTGCTCCCAGCGCTCAATCTCGAGGGTACGCGTGTTCTTGTTTTTATTGGACCGCACCAAAACAAGCTTCCGTTTGCCGTTGTTCAGGCCGTTCAAAAACTAGGGTCCCGTGCCCAGTATGTGCAGGTGAGCAAGCAAGGTAATGACGCGCTGGACATGCATATTGCTTTTTACATGGGGCGTTTGGCTGCTGAACTGCCTGATGTTTACTTTCATGTCATCGCCAAAGATCGTGACTATGACCCTTTAATTGCGCATCTCAGGGAACTGAAAGTGGGTGCGGCCAAGTGGCCCGATTTGGCATCCATTCCAATCCTGAAAAGAGCGGCCGCCACGACCTTGCCAGAGCAGATTGAAGTGACCAAAGACTGGCTCATGGAGCGAAAGGCAAATCGACCCAAAACGCTCAAGACCCTGACGAACAGCTTGAAAAAATCTGCTTTTGCTGGCCGATTGACTGATGAGGAAATTGGTACTTTGCTGGTTGGACTGCAAGAAAAAAAACTTTTGGACGTTCAAGGGCAAAAAATTGAATATGCAGGGATGTTAGATGCTTGACACCCTCCTTCACGCAAACCCATTGGCCCAGCGTCGCGCCATGGCAAAAACCATCACCTTGCTTGAATCCACCCGTGCTGACCACCGCGCGCAGGCCGACGAACTGCTGACAGCCTTGTTGCCGAGCACGGGAAACAGCTTTCGCCTGGGCATCAGCGGTGTGCCGGGCGTGGGCAAATCCACCTTTATTGAAGCCTTGGGCCTGTACCTGATCAAACAAGGCCACCGGGTGGCGGTGCTGGCGGTGGACCCGTCCAGCAGCATCTCGGGTGGGTCGATTTTGGGCGACAAGACGCGCATGGAATTGCTGTCGGTCAACGACAAGGCCTACATCCGCCCCAGCCCCAGCAGCGGCAATCTGGGTGGTGTGGCTGAGAAAACGCGCGAAGCCATGCTGGTTTGCGAAGCCGCCGGTTACGACATCGTGATCGTTGAAACCGTGGGCGTGGGGCAATCTGAGACCGCAGTGGCCAGCATGACCGACATGTTTGTCTTGATGCAGTTGCCCAATGCGGGTGACGAGTTGCAGGCCATCAAGAAAGGCGTGATGGAACTGGCCGACCTGGTGGTCATCAACAAGGCTGACCTGGATGCCAACGCGGCCACGCGCGCGCAGGCGCAAATGACCTCGTCAATGCGCTTGTTGGGGCTGCACGGCAATCCCGAACATGCCCACCACAATGAACAAATTTGGCATTCGCAGGTCATCCAGCTCAGCGCGTTGCACGGCCAGGGTGTGGACACGTTCTGGGCCAAGGTGCTTGAATTCAAAGCGCTGCAAGCAGCCAACGGCCAATTTAAAAAACGCCGCCAAAACCAGTCGCTGGCGTGGATGTGGGAGCGCATTGAAGCTGGGCTCAAGCAGGCGTTTGCCCAGCATCCGGCCGTGCAAGCGCTGTTGCCGAAGCTGACCGACGAGGTGATTCAGGGCCGATTGGCCGCCTCTACTGCAGCAAGAAATATGCTTGCAGCCCAGGTAAATAAAGCATAGCTAGCTATTAATTTCGTACTATTTTTATTTTTTGTTCGACCCGAGAAAGACATTCACCATGCATGACATCCTTGAGCAACTGGAGAAAAAACGCCAACTCGCCTGCCTGGGCGGTGGCCAAAAACGCATCGACGCGCAGCACAAAAAGGGCAAACTCACCGCCCGTGAACGCTTGGAGGTGCTGCTGGACGAAGGCACGTTTGAAGAGTGGGACATGTTTGTGGAGCACCGCTGTGCCGACTTTGGCATGCAAGACAACAAAATCCCGGGTGACGGCGTGGTCACGGGTTACGGCATGATCAATGGTCGGCTGGTGTTCGTCTTCAGTCAGGACTTCACCGTGTTTGGTGGCGCTTTAAGCGAAGCCCATGCCGAAAAAATCTGCAAGGTGTTGGACCAGGCCATGAAAGTGGGCGCACCGGTGATTGGCCTGAACGACTCGGGTGGCGCACGCATTCAAGAGGGCGTGGCCAGCTTGGGCGGCTACGCCGACGTGTTCCAGCGCAATGTGATGGCCAGCGGCGTGGTGCCGCAGATCAGCATGATCATGGGTCCGTGCGCGGGCGGTGCGGTGTATTCACCGGCCATGACCGACTTCATCTTCATGGTCAAGGACAGCTCCTACATGTTTGTCACCGGCCCTGAAGTGGTTAAAACGGTGACGCATGAAGAGGTGACGGCCGAAGAACTCGGTGGGGCTATCAGCCACACCACCCGCAGCGGCGTGGCCGACCTGGCGTTTGAGAACGATGTAGAAGCGCTGCTGATGCTGCGCCGCCTGTACAACTATTTGCCTCTGAATAACCGTGAAAAAGCACCGGTGCGACAAAGCGGTGACCCGTCTGGGCGCATGGAAATCAGCCTGGACACGCTGGTGCCAGACAACCCGAACAAGCCCTATGACATGAAAGAGCTGATTGTCAAAACGGTCGATGACGGTGATTTTTTTGAGCTGCAGCCCGAATATGCCAAAAATATCCTCATCGGTTTTGCCCGCATGGACGGCCAAACCGTGGGCATTGTGGCCAACCAGCCGCTGGTGCTGGCCGGTTGCCTGGACATCAAGAGTTCTATCAAGGCGGCGCGCTGTCCGAAGCGCATGCCGAGAAGATCTGCAAGGTCATGGACCAGGCGAT
>JBGSRY010000370.1:0-7820 GCA_041737325.1 Rhodoferax sp.
CGGTGGGATGAATTGAGTAGCCAGTTGCAGACTGAAATAAACGCTCGTATTGATCAGGCAGTAGCAGAAGCCTTGATGCTTCGCAAGTCTCAAAAATAATAGTGTTTCATGTTGTGTTTTGTACGCGTCAATGAACGCTGCGCCAAACTCGGCACGAAGGGGCTCAATGGCCAAGCCTGCCGGGGCGGTCACCGCGCGTGCAATGGCATCGGCATCGAGTACGGCTGCGCCCGCTTGCGCCAACAAGGCCGCCACCGTACTTTTGCCGCTGCCAATGCCGCCTGTGAGTCCCAGCCGCAGGACGCATGACACGGCTACAACCCCACCGCCTTGAGGATGGCGTTGGGCCCTGCCAGCATGGCGGTGAACCCGGCTCCGGCCAAAAACGGCCCAAACGGGATGTAGCCGCCTTCACGCAGGCCACTGCTGAACTTCATGGCGATACCAACCACCGCACCGATGACCGAGGCCATCAGGATGATGGGTATGAGTGCCTGCCAGCCAAACCAGGCTCCCAGGGCGGCAAACAGTTTGAAGTCGCCAAAGCCCATGCCTTCCTTGCCGGTAGCTAGTTTGAAAGCCCAGTACACCAGCCACAACGACAGGTAGCCCGCTACAGCGCCCCAAACAGCATCGGGCAAAGCGACATGCGTCCACTTCAGCGCAGCGCCAATCAGGCCAGCCCACAGCAGCGGCAGGGTGATGCTGTCGGGTAGCAGGGTGGTGTCCCAGTCGATCATGCCCAAAGCCAACAGGGCGGCGGCAAAACCACACCAGGCCAGGCCGGTGGCGTTGGCTCCCCAATGCCAGCCGCAGTAGCAAAACAGCACGCCAGTGGCCACTTCAATCAAGGGGTAACGCAGGCTAATGGGGGCGCTGCAGCTGCGGCATTGGCCACGCAGCACCAAGTAGCTCAGCACCGGAATATTCTCAAACCAGGCCAGGGTGTGGTTGCATTTTTGGCAGCGTGAGCGCGGCAGCATCAGGTTGAACGGGGCGTGTGCAGGTGGCTCCTTACCTTGCAGCTCGGCGCATTCGGCCTGCCACTGCGCCTCCAGCATCACCGGCAGACGGTAAATCACCACGTTGAGAAAACTGCCTATCAGCAGCCCCAGCACGCCCAGCAGGGCGGCATCAACACCCGCAGACACCAGCATCAAACCACTTGCCCCAATTTGAAGATGGGCAGGTACATGGCGACCACAATGCCGCCAATGACCGTGCCCAGGATGACGATGATGATGGGCTCCATCAGGCTGGAGATACCCGCCACCATGTCGTCGACCTCAGCTTCGTAAAAGTCGGCGGCTTTGCCCAGCATGTGGTCGATGGAGCCGGATTCTTCGCCAATGGCGCACATTTGCAGCACCATGCTGGGGAACAGGTTGGCATTGGTCATGGCAGCCGTCAGGGCCGTACCGGTAGAGACTTCTTGCTGTATCTTCAAGGTGGCGGACTCATAGACCCAGTTGCCTGATGCGCCGCCGACCGAGTCCAGGGCCTCCACCAGCGGCACGCCGGCGGCAAACATGGTCGACAGGGTGCGGGTCCAGCGCGCGGTGCAGGATTTGTCGACCAACACGCCAAAAATGGGCATTTTCAACAGCAGGCGATCCATGAACTGCTGCATCTTGACATTGCGCCGCCAGGATTGCATGAAGAAGTAAAACCCCCCACCAATACCGCCAAAAATCAGCCACCAATATTTGACAAAAATCTCGCTGATGGCAATCACCGCCAGGGTCGGCGCAGGCAGGTCAGCCCCAAAGTTGGAAAACACCTCTTTGAACGCTGGCACGACAAAAATCATGATCACGGCGGTGACCACAAACGCCACTACCAGCACCGAGATCGGGTACATCAGCGCGCTTTTGATCTTGGACTTCATGGCCTCGGTCTTTTCCATGTAGACCGCCAGCCGGTCGAGCAGCTGATCCAGAATGCCTGCGGCTTCACCGGCTTCCACCAAGTTGCAGTAAAGCGCGTCAAAGTACAGGGGGTATTTGCGGAACGCCACACTCAGCGAGGTACCGGTTTCGACATCGGTGCGAATGTCGTTGAGCAGCCGGGTCACGCTCGGGTTGGGGTTGCCCCGGCCGACAATGTCAAACGCTTGCAGCAGGGGCACACCGGCTTTCATCATGGTGGCGAGCTGGCGCGTGAAGATGGCCATGTCCTTGGGTTTGATGCGCCGCCCGGCGCTCATGCGCCGCTTCTTGATCTTGGTGGGGGTGATGCCCTGGCGTCTGAGGGCTGCCGTGACCTGGTTTTCGCCACCGGCGCGGGTTTCGCCGCGCACTTGCTTGCCGTTGCGGTCTTTGCCTTCCCATTCAAAGACGGATTCTTTGATTTTTGATTTTTCAGTGGCCATGGCGTTGGTTCGGTCCCTTGCTTATAGGTTGGTGACGTTCAGCACTTCTTCCAGTGATGTCAGTCCCGTTTTGACTTTGTACAAACCTGCATCACGCAGGCTGCGAACACCTTCACGGCGGGCTTGCTCGGCAATTTCCAGGGCACTGCCGTCGCGCAAGATGATGCGCTGTATATCTTCGCTGATTGGCATCACTTGGTAAAGCCCTACACGCCCTTTGTAACCGTTGTTACACGCATTGCAACCTACCGGCTGGTAGGGCTTCCAGCTGCCATCGATTTCGTCCGGTTGAAAACCGGCATCGAGCAAGGCTTTTGGTGGCAAGTCAATGGTTTTTTTGCATACCGGACACAGTCGGCGCGCCAACCGCTGGGCCGTGATCAGGATCACGCTGGAGGCAATATTGAACGGTGCAATGCCCATGTTGCGCATCCGGGTGAGCGTGGTGGGGGCATCGTTGGTGTGCAATGTTGATAGCACCAAGTGACCGGTTTGTGCAGCCTTGATGGCAATGTCAGCAGTTTCAAGATCGCGGATTTCACCCACCATGATGATGTCTGGGTCTTGCCGCAAGAACGATTTGAGGGCGGCGGCAAAGGTCAACCCCGCTTTTTCATTGACGTTAACCTGGTTGACCCCGGGTAAGTTGATTTCGGACGGGTCTTCGGCTGTGGAGATGTTCACCCCTGGTTTGTTCAACAGGTTCAGGCAGGTGTAGAGCGACACAGTTTTGCCTGACCCGGTGGGGCCGGTGACCAGAATCATGCCGTAGGGGCGTGAAATGGCTTGCAGCAAGCGCTCTTTTTCTTCTGGCTCGTAGCCCAGCGCCTCAATGCCCAGTTTGGCACTGCTGGGGTCGAGAACCCGGATCACAATTTTTTCACCGAACAGCGTTGGCAGCGTGCTGACGCGGAAATCAATCACCCGGTCAGGCCCGATCTTGAGTTTCATCTTGCCGTCTTGCGGCACACGCTTTTCAGAGATGTCCATGCGCGAGATCACCTTGATGCGCGAGGCCAGTTTGTCTTTGATGGCAATCGGGGGCGATGCCATTTCACGCAACTCGCCGTCAATGCGAAAACGCACCCGGTAGTTGTGCTCGTAGGGTTCAAAGTGCAAGTCCGAGGCCCGCATGGTGAACGCGTCAATCAGCATTTTGTGCAAGAACTTGACCACCGGCGCATCGTCCACATCGGAGCTGGCCAGGGGCGCGGTGTCAGTGGCGGGTTCGGCGGACAGCTCATCAAATTCAAAATCTGCGCCAACGATGTTTTCAATCGATTCCGTGGCGGTGATGCTGTTGCTTGACACCAGCTTGAGCAGTTTGTCGTATTCCGCCACGACCCAGTCGACACTCATCTGGGTGGCAAATTTGATGCGTTCGAGCGCCTTGTGGTCAGAGGGGTCGGCAGTGGCAACGATCAGGCGACTTTGCCGCTTGCCCAGCACCACCAGGCGGAAATCACTGCAGATTTTGTTGTCCAGCAGCCCGGTGGGCAACTTTTGTGGATCGACCTCTGCCAAGTCAATCAACGGCGCACCAAAGGCCAGCGACAGGGTGTGCGCCAGATCCGCCGCTGACACCGCACCAGAGCCGGTGAGTTCGGCAATGAAGCTGGTCTGGTGTGCCTGGGCCTTGCGGTAAATGTCTTCGGCAAATTTTTGCTCCAGCTGGCCGGCGGTGACCAAGGTACGGCCTACGCCTGGCAGCGCGTTGGGCTCCGTGGTGGCGGAGGCAGCAGGGGTGGTGGGTTCGGCAGTGGCCATAGGTTTGAAATGTACTACGGGTGCAGCGCGGCAGACTCGGGGTGTGCGTGGTGTGCCGCCCAGGCCAATCCGCTGGCAACACCACCAAAGCGGTCGCCGTGTACCAGTTGGGCCTGTGGGAACGCGGTTTGCAAGGCATCCACCAGTGGACTCAAGGCGGATGAGCCGCCAGTGAGGTACAGCGTGCCGGGTTGCAGCAACCCGGCATCGGCCACGCATTGGCGGGCACATGCGGTGATGGCATTGATCTGCTGGTGCAACAGGTGGTGCAGGGTGGCCGGGTTGAGTGCCGCCACGATGGTCTCTGCGTGACCCGGTATCTGCAGGCAGCTGACATCTATGTGCTGGCTACGCTGCTGCTCTGAGCAGGCGATCTTGGCTGCTTCAACAGCGCCCAGCAGCTGGTGGCCCAGCCGCTCGGTGAGCACCTGCAGCAAGCGCTGGTGTTGGGCCGGGTTGGTGTAGTCCTGCCACAGCTCGCGCGCTTCGGCCAGGCTTTTGCGGCTGCTGGCTTGGTGCACCAGATGCCAGGTCGCCAGTTCATAAAAAATCCGGTTGGGTAGCTCGCGCCCACTGGGCGTGCGTTGGCCGTAACCCAGCAACGGCATGACGCAACCCAAATCCAGCAGGCGGTCAAAGTCAGTGCCGCCCAGGTGGATGCCACTGGTGGCCAGAATGTCACGGCTACGGTCTAGCCCCTGGTGGCCAGCGGGGCGCAGCTGGATCACGGTGAAGTCGGAGGTGCCACCGCCGATGTCTGCCACCAGCACCTGGGTGTTGGCGTGAATGCGGCGTTCAAAATCAAAGGCGGCAGCAATCGGTTCCAGCTCGAACGCGACCTGCTCAAAACCGGCGGCGTGGGCCGCGCGTTGCAGGGTGGCTTGCGCCAACGCGTCGCGCGCCGGGTTGTCGTCCACAAAGTGCACCGGTCGTCCGAGCATGGCGGCCTGCACCGGGTAGCCCAGTTGGCGTTCTGCGCGCTGTTTGAGTTCACGGAAGAACAGCACCACGATGTCAAAAAACCGCATGCTGCGGCCATTCACCACCGTCTGCTCGTCGATCAGGGCGCTGCCCAGCAGGCTTTTGATGGCACGCATCAGCCGTCCAGCCCCCAGGCCTTCCTGCACCGCGCCCAAATAGTCCTGCAGGGCCGTTGTGCCAAATGACACCGGAGCGTCTTCATTGGGGAAATACAGCGCGGTGGGCATGGAGGTGCGGTTGCCTTCAAGTGCCATGACGTGCAACTGCCCGCTGGCCTCGACCAACGCGGCGGCCGAGTTGGACGTACCAAAGTCAATGCCCAGCACCGGCCACCATCCCAGCCCGTGCTGGGTTTTGCGGCGCATCGGGCTCAAACGGCGGGGTGACCCAGCACTTGGGTCAAAAAGGCACTGATGTCGGTGATTTCGTGCGGATGCACGCTGTGCTGCATGGGGTAGCTGTGCCATTGAACGGTGTAGCCCAAACCGGTCAGCAGGTCGCGGGTGGCCTCGCCGCGCGCCGGGATCACCACCGGGTCCTGGCTGCCATGGGCCATGAAAATGGGGGTGTGGGCATTGGCGCTGGCGCGTTCCAGGGCAAAGGTTTCGGCCAGTGGCAGGTAGCCCGACAGCGCCAGGATGCCAGCCAGTCGGTGTGGGTAGCGCAACGCGGTGTGCAGCGCCATGGCGCAGCCTTGTGAGAAGCCCGCCAGCACGATGCGACCGGGCGCAATGCCACGATTGATCTCGTTTTCAATCAGGGCGCAGATGGCTTTTTCAGAGTGACGAATGCCGCTGTCGTCCTGGCGGCTGAGCAGGTCTGTACCGCGAATGTCGTACCACGCTGGCATCACGTAGCCACCGTTGAGGGTGACGGGAATGCTGGGCGCGTGCGGAAAAATAAAGCGAATCGGTGGGCAGCCGGACACCTCAAGTTCGGGCACCAAGCCGGCAAAGTCATGGCCGTCGGCCCCCAAGCCGTGCAGCCAGATCACGGCGGCGCTGGGGTTGGGGGCGGTGTCGATTTGAAGGTGGGCAAGCAAAGCGGTCATGGGGTAAAAAATTTCAAAAAAGCTCAATATCGCCGACATTGCTGGCCTCGGCCGCCAGCTTGCCTTGGGTCACCAAGGTCTCGTAGGTGCACACCTGGTTGCGGCCATGTTCTTTGGCGTAGTACACCGCTTTGTCGGCGCGCTCAAACGCTGCGCTGGGTGAATCACCGTGTCTGATTTCGGTGCAGCCGACGCTGATGGTGATGTGCCCAACTTGCGGAAAAGGGTACTGCTCGGTGTTGCGGCGCAAACGCTCAAAAGCGCACTCAGCTTGTCCACCTTCGGTGCAATGCATCAACACCACGAATTCCTCGCCGCCAAAACGGTAGAGCTGGTCATGAAAGCGAAAAGTGCTGCGCATCAGGCGTGCCAGCAGCAACAGCACTTCGTCGCCAATCAAATGGCCAAAGTTGTCGTTGACGTGTTTGAAGTGGTCAATGTCGAGCATGGCCAGCCAGTAGCTGCCGCCAGCCTGGCTGTGTCGCCGGTCATCGGCACTGATCTCTTGTGTGTCGCTCTGGCTGGCAGTGGCTTTCAGAAAAGCACCGTCAAAGGTTTTGCGGTTGAGCAGCTCGGTGAGCGCATCGCGTTCGCCATAGTCCAGCAGCCCCTGGAAGTTTTGGTACAGACGCAGCACGGCGCTCACCAAGCGAACCGATTCGTCGGACAGTGGCGGGGTGCTGTGCAGTTCCAGTACACCACTGGCCGCGCTTTGTGTGTCCAGCGGGAACACGCTCAATCCGGCTGTGGTGGTCAACACCGGTTGGTGACTGCTCAGGGCCAGCTGGCGCTGCGGAAAGTCGGCGGCGTGCGGCAAGTCGTCGAGTTCTGACCAGTCGGCATGGGTTGCCTGCAGCTGGTTGATGCCGTTTTGCACCTGTGCGCAGGTGAGCCAGTGCCCATTGTCCGTGGGCCCCACCAGCCGGTAGATGGCGATGTCGTTGAGTTGCAGCAACTCGCCCAAGGTGGCTACCAGCGCCGTGTCGAGCGAGTCCCGGTCGCGCAAGGCGGTCAGGTCTGCCAGTTGGTCAACGATTTGCGTCATGGGGGCAGTTTAGCTTTGTGGCTGTGACCAGCAGGTTGGTGCAAACCATGAGTCTCAGGCCAGCAGGGCCTGGGCAAATTCGCGCGCGTTGAAGGTTTCCAGGTCTTCAAGTTGCTCACCCACGCCAATAAAGTACACCGGAATCGGCCGTTCACGCGCAATGGCTGCCAGCACACCGCCTTTGGCCGTGCCGTCGAGTTTGGTCACGATCAGGCCGGTCAGGCCCAGTGCATCGTCAAAGGCCCTGACTTGAGCCAGTGCGTTTTGCCCGGTGTTGCCGTCAATCACCAGCAGGATTTCATGCGGCGGCAGCGGCTCAGACAGGTGGGGGTCAGAGGGGCCGGTTTTTTCAATCACCCGTTTGATTTTTTTCAATTCTTCCATCAGGTGCAATTGCGTCGGCAGACGCCCGGCGGTGTCCACCAGCACCACATCGTGCCCGCGTGCTTTGCCCGCACTCACGGCATCAAACGCGACGGCGGCCGGGTCACCCCCGTCCTGGCTGATGATGTCCACGGCGGTGCGGTCGGTCGGCCCACACGCCCAATTGCTCGCGTGCAGCAGCCCTGAAGGTGTCCGCTCGCGGCGCTGCCGGTGATGGAGGG
>JBGSRY010000559.1:0-7417 GCA_041737325.1 Rhodoferax sp.
GCAGCTGCGCATATGAACACACCGCTGGCGCAGTTGCCCGTGCGCATGATGTTGGCCAATGACGAGCTGCGGGTGGTGTTGGTCAGCATCCATGTGGCCCTGCGCGCGGCGCTGGAGGCGGTCACTTTTGACAACGTGCTGCAAACCCTGTTGATCACGCACCGGTCGCTCAGTGCGGTGCTCGGACGGGCACCGCGAATCGGTGTGGCCGGACTCAATCCACATGCCGGTGAGGGCGGCTTGTTTGGGCGTGAAGAAATCGAAGTGATCTGGCCTGCCGTCAAGGCTGCACGCGCCCAAGGCGTGAACGCCAGCGAGCCCTTGGCCCCTGATACCGTGTTCATGCGGGCGCGGGCCAAGCAGGGGGCCATGGGCGAATTTGATGTGGTGCTGGCCATGTACCACGACCAAGGGCTGATCCCGGTGAAGTACCTGGGGGTGGAGCAAGGTGTCAACGTGACGCTGGGGTTGCCGCTGGTGCGCACCAGTCCGGACCATGGCACCGCGTTTGACATCGCGGGCACAGGAAGGGCGGATGCGTCCAGTCTGGTGGCGGCCATTCGCATGGCGCGGCAGTTGTGTGCGTGCCGGACTTGAGCCCGTTTTGTAAATTGGCTGCAAGAGTGGCTCAGTTAGAATCAAGGGTTGTGATCTAGCACGACTTTTTCTTTCTGAGGATTCCCATGAGTGAGATTCTTGCCGAAAACGGCCCCGCTGACTCCAGCAAACGGACCTGGCTGATTGCCTCGGGCTGTGCTGGTGCGGTGGGTGGTATTGCAGCTGCCGTTCCCTTTGTCAGCTCGTTTCAGCCCTCCGAGCGCGCCAAAGCTGCAGGGGCCGCAGTTGAAGCCGACATTTCAGCCCTGAAGCCGGGTGAAAAAATGACGGTTGAGTGGCGTGGCAAGCCGGTCTGGATTGTGCGTCGCACCCCGGAACAATTGGCGGCTTTGCCCAAACTCAACAGCCAACTGGCAGACCCCGATTCAACCCGCAAGCCGGATGATCAAGCCCCGGCGTACGCGCGCAATGCAACCCGTTCGATCAAACCTGAATACCTGGTCACGGTCGGTATCTGCACCCATTTGGGCTGCTCACCCTCAGACAAATTTCAGACCGGCGCACAGCCTTCGCTGCCAGATGATTGGCAAGGTGGTTTTTTGTGTCCTTGCCATGGTTCAACCTTTGATTTGGCTGGCCGTGTTTTCAAGAACAAACCGGCTCCGGACAACCTGGAAGTGCCGCCCCATATGTACCTGTCAGACACCAAGTTGCTGATCGGTGAAGACAAGAAAGCCTGAGGATAAAAAACATGGCTACTTTTCACGAAATTTCTCCAAACGCCTCCGCTGGGGCCAAGACGCTGAACTGGATTGATAACCGTTTTCCGCTCTCCAAGCTCTTCAAAGAGCACATGAGCGAGTACTACGCACCAAAAAATTTCAACATCTGGTACATCTTTGGTTCCCTGTCTTTGCTGGTGCTGGTGATTCAGATCGTCACCGGTATTTTTCTGGTGATGCATTACAAGCCGGATGCGGCGCTGGCCTTTGGGTCGGTTGAATACATCATGCGCGATGTGCCTTGGGGCTGGTTGATCCGCTACATGCATTCCACCGGCGCGTCGGCATTTTTTGTCGTGGTCTATTTGCACATGTTCCGTGGCTTGATGTACGGCAGTTACCGTAAACCGCGCGAGCTGGTCTGGTTGTTTGGTTGCGGCATTTTCCTGGCCCTGATGGCTGAAGCCTTCATGGGCTACTTGCTGCCGTGGGGGCAAATGAGCTACTGGGGTGCGCAGGTGATTGTGAATCTGTTTTCTGCCATTCCATTTGTTGGTCCTGATCTGGCGTTGCTGATTCGGGGTGACTTTGTGGTGGGTGATGCCACACTGAACCGATTCTTCAGCTTCCACGTGATGGCGGTGCCGCTGGTGTTGTTGGGTTTGGTGGTGGCGCACATCATTGCGCTGCACGAAGTGGGTTCCAACAACCCCGATGGCATCGAGATCAAGGCCACCAAAGATGCCAATGGCATTCCTCTGGATGGCATTCCGTTCCACCCTTACTACTCGGTGCATGACGTGTTTGGGGTCAGTGTGTTCCTGTTGGTGTTCACGGCCATTGTGTTTTTTGCGCCTGAAATGGGTGGCTACTTTTTGGAGTACAACAACTTCATTCCGGCCAACCCGTTCCAGACCCCCTTGCACATTGCACCGGTCTGGTACTTCACGCCGTTTTATTCCTTGTTGCGTGCCGTTACCACCGAGCTGATGTATGTGTTGATGGCTTGTGTGGTGGCTGGCGCTGCCCTGGCCGTGTTGAAGGTCAAAATGCCGACGCTGTTCAAAGGCCTGATTGTTGGCGCTGCCGTGGTGATTGTGGTCATGATGTTGTCCATTGATGCCAAGTTCTGGGGTGTGGTGGCCATGGGGGGTGGTGTGGTGATTTTGTTTTTCCTGCCGTGGTTGGACAACAGCGCCGTCAAGTCGATTCGTTACCGTCCCAGCTGGCACAAATATCTGTATGCCGTGTTCGTGGTCAACTTTTTGGTGTTGGGTTATTTGGGCACCTTGCCACCATCGGCCGTTGGCGGACGTGTTTCCCAGGTGGGTACCTTGTTTTACTTTGGCTTCTTCCTGTTGATGCCGTGGTGGAGTCGCCTGGGTACTTTCAAGCCCGTGCCGAGCCGCGTCAATTATTCAGCTCACTGATTCCGGAGACGATACATGACTACCATGGGTATCACTAAAAAAATGATTCTGGGTCTGGCGCTGGCTTGTGGCCTGTCGCTGGCTGCACAAGCCAATACCGCTGGCCCCGCCTGGGACAAAGCACCCAACCGCATCAACGACATGGGTGCGTTGCAAAACGGTGCCAAGCTGTTTGTCAACTACTGTCTGAATTGCCACTCCGCCGCCTTCATGCGCTATACGCGCCTGACCGACCTTGGTTTGACCCAAGAGCAAATCAAGGACAACTTGCTGGTGACCAATGCCAAAATCGGTGACACCATGGTGGCGGCGATTGATCCCAAACAAGCCAAAGCCTGGTTTGGCAACACGCCACCTGATTTGACGGTGATTGCACGTTCACGTGCCGGTGCCAACGGCACAGGGGCAGATTATTTGTACACCTACATGCGCAGTTTCTACCGTGACCCGGCCACGCAAACGGGCTGGAACAACACGCTGTTCCCCAATGTGGCCATGCCGCATGTCCTGTGGGAGTTGCAGGGTGACCGGCGCGCCGTGTTCAAAGAAGTGGCTGCGCACGGTGTCACGGGTCATGAATTTGAAGGTTTTGAACAGGTGACCCCTGGCACGCTGTCGGCGGCACAGTACGACAGTGCCGTAGCTGATTTGGTGAATTATCTGCAGTGGATGGCAGAACCAGCCCAAACCAGCCGTCAGCGTGTGGGCATCTGGGTGCTGATTTTCCTGGCGGGCTTGTCGCTGATCACTTGGCGTCTGAACAAGGCCTACTGGAAAGACATCAAGTAGTTTTGTATTGCCGGACTGCGGCTCAGGTCATGTGACCGTCGCAGGATTTTCAGAGTGGCGAGCCCATAAAGCTTTGCCGCTCTTTTACTTTTTTAGGAGCCTCTACCATGATGGTGCTTTACTCGGGTACGACTTGTCCCTTCTCTCACCGCTGCCGTTTCGTCTTGTTTGAAAAAGGCATGGACTTTGAAATTCGGGACGTGGATTTGTACAACAAACCCGACGACATCAGCGTGATGAATCCCTATGGCCAAGTCCCCATTCTGGTGGAACGTGACCTGATTTTGTATGAATCCAATATCATCAATGAATACATTGACTAGCGTTTCCCGCATCCCCAACTGATGCCGGGTGACCCTGTGGATCGTGCCCGTGTGCGCTTGTTCTTGCTCAATTTTGAGAAAGAGCTGTTCACCCATGTGTCGACACTTGAATCGCGCACCTCCAAGTCGAACGAAAAAGCGCTGGAAAAGGCACGCGCACATATTCGTGACCGTCTGACGCAGTTGGCACCGGTGTTCCTGAAAAACAAATTCATGCTGGGCGACGGATTCTCGATGCTGGACGTGGCGATTGCCCCGCTGCTGTGGCGCTTGGACTATTACGGTATTGAGCTCAGCAAAAATGCAGCACCCTTGCTCAAGTACGCTGAGCGCATTTTTTCCCGTCCGGCCTACATTGAAGCCCTGACACCTTCAGAAAAAGTCATGCGCAAGTAAGCGTCCACGAGGTAATTCATGACCACAGATGCGCAATCCACTTCGACCCGGCCTTATTTGATTCGTGCATTGCACGAATGGTGTGTTGACAATGGTTTCACCCCGTATGTGACGGTGCTGGTTGACCACACCGTGCAAGTGCCACGTGAATTCGTCAAAGACGGTGAGATTGTGCTGAACATTGGTTTTGAGGCCACCACAGGTTTGAAATTGGGCAACGAGTTCATGGAATTCAAAGCCCGATTCGGCGGTGTGGTGCGTGACATTTTTGTTCCCATGGAGCAGATCATGGCCATCTTTGCCCGTGAAAATGGCCAGGGTATGGCGTTTCCGCGCAGTGAGCCGCAGCCGACCGAAACGGCTAACCCGCCCGCCTCTGTGGACACATCCGCCGCACCCGCCAAGCGCCCGTCACTGACTCGCATCAAGTAAAATTAGCAAGGTAAAACCTGGGTAGAATCCCCAGTTCGCCGATTTAGCTCAGTTGGTAGAGCAACCGCCTTGTAAGCGGTAGGTCGTCAGTTCGAATCCGACAATCGGCACCAAATTTCTTTCAGTCTTGACGGTGTATTTTTAGCCTGATGGATGTCACCGCAAGGCCATGACTTCGCAAGTGTGATTCAAAGGCAGGCAGCAATTGCCGCAGCTTGGCGGCCACAGTGGTGTTTGAAAGCAACAAACACCACACCCCTTCGTCTTCCATGGGGCCCGCCAGAACCAGCTGGCGCAGCGATGCCGGGATCAGCGGTGTGATGGACTGCAAGCGCGCACTCGACTCGCGCTGACGATCCATCAACTTGGCCAGCCCGGGGTGGTTCAGGCTGGCTTGCAACAGTGTCACTGCTTGGTGGCGTCGGTTCATTCGTTTGGAGGGCTTGACAGATGCAGTTGATTATCACGGATGCCTGGCTGGCAAAGTCGCGTGCGGTTCAGCTCTCGGGGTTGCAATTGGTCAGTGGATTTTTGGCCAGTGCCTTGATTCTTTTGTTACTTGCTCTGGGGCTCTACCATTGGGTTTTGCTCAAGGGGGTAGAGCAAGGCTGGCCAGTGATCAGCACCGTGGTCAGGCTGGTGGCCAAGGATGACTATGAACAACATGACAAATTTCTTCGCGCCAACCTGGATGTGATGGCGCGGCGACTCGGTGAAATGCAGGCCAAGCTGACGCAACTTGAATCCCTTGGGGCGCGGGTGTCCAGCCTGGCTGGTGTCAACGCCATGGAGTCCAAGGCTTTGACCGGACAGGGCGGTGTGCAAGTGGGTGCGCATGCGCTGACGCTCGATGAACTTCAGTTGACCATGGACGATCTGGAGCGCTTGACCAACCAGCGCACCGACGTGTTCACAGTGCTTGAGTCGCGTCTGTTTGAGCGCAAGATGAAAAGCCTGATGATTCCGACGCAAAAACCGGTGGCCCAGTCTGAACTGGGGTCTGCATTTGGCTGGCGTATTGACCCTATCACGGGCCGGTCTTCGTTGCACACGGGACTGGATTTTCCGGCTTTGGCAGGTACTGCGATTGCGGCAGCCGCAGGCGGTGTGGTGGTGACTCAAGAACTTCACCCCGAGTATGGAAACATGGTTGAAATTGACCATGGCAACGGGTTGCTGACCCGTTATGCGCATGCATCGAAAGTTGATGTCAAAAAAGGCGACCTGGTCAAACGCGGACAGAAAATTGCAGAAGTCGGAACCAGTGGGCGTTCCACCGGCCCACACTTGCATTTTGAGGTGTTGGTCGACGGCATCTACCAAGACCCACAAAAATTCTTATCTGCACCTGGGCCCGCGCATGCCACCAGCGTGGCGCAGGGCAAAACACCGGCGGGGGGTGTTGACGTTGCGCGTAGAGCCGCGCCACAAAGGTAAAATCACGTACAAACCTTTTGCGTTGCACTGACTGTGCGCGCTTGTGTTTTTTCGCGTGATCCCCATTTCAGTTAGATCGTAAAAATAAGGATTGCGTTGTGATCGGGCCAATATTTGGCCGGTTGCGCGCCCTGCATTCATGGCCACCAATTTCCTCACCCAAATTTTCGGCAGTCGAAATGACCGCCTGCTTAAAAAATACCGCCACACGGTGACCAAAATCAACGCCATGGAGGCCGCTCTGGAACAGCTCTCCGACGACGCGTTGCGTGACAAAACGCAGGCTTTCAAAGATCGGCTGGACAAGGGTGAAACCCTGGACGCGTTGTTGCCAGAGGCTTTTGCGGTAGTGCGTGAGGGGTCCAAGCGGGTGATGAAGCTGCGCCACTTTGATGTGCAAATGTTGGGTGGCATGTCGTTGCACAACGGCAAAATTTCTGAAATGGGTACGGGTGAAGGCAAGACGCTTACCGCCACGCTGCCGGTCTACCTGAATGCCTTGTCGGGCCAAGGCGTGCATGTGGTCACGGTGAATGACTACCTGGCCAACCGCGATGCCCAGTGGATGGGCAAGCTCTACAACTTTTTGGGCCTGTCAGTGGGCATCAACCTGCCCAACATGTCGCGCGAAGAAAAGCAAGCGGCGTACCGTGCTGACATCACCTACGGTACCAACAATGAATACGGCTTTGACTACCTGCGTGACAACATGGTCTACGAAGCTGCAGACCGGGTGCAGCGCAAGCTCAATTACGCCATCGTCGACGAAGTGGACTCGATTCTGATTGACGAAGCGCGCACACCGCTCATCATCAGCGGCCAGGCCGAAGACCAAACCGACCTGTACCAGTCCATCAAGCTGATCGTGCCGCAATTGGAAAAGCAGGAAGGTGAAGCTGACCCGCACACGGGTGAAGGCATCACCAAGGTGGGTGATTTCACCATTGATGAAAAAAGCCACCAGGTATTCCTGACCGAGCGTGGCCACGAGAACGCCGAACACATCCTGTTCGAGATGGGCTTGATCCCCGAAGGAGCCAGCCTGTATGACCCGGCCAACATCACGCTGATGCACCACCTGTATGCGGCGCTGCGCGCGCAGCACCTGTACCTGCGCGACCAGCACTATGTGGTGCAAGCGGGCGAGGTCATCATTGTTGACGAGTTCACCGGCCGCCTGATGACCGGCAGGCGTTGGAGCGAAGGTCTGCACCAGGCGGTGGAAGCCAAGGAAGGTGTGGCCATTCAGCCTGAAAACCAGACCATGGCCTCGATCACGTTCCAGAACTACTTCAGGCTCTATGCCAAGCTCGCTGGCATGACCGGAACG
>JBGSRY010000564.1:0-12044 GCA_041737325.1 Rhodoferax sp.
AGCGCAGCACGTTTGGCCCCAGCACGGCGGTGACCCAGACCCCGGCAGCACCGGCCAAGGCGTGGTTGGCTACCGTGGCCACCAAAATGCCTAGAACAATGGGCCAGGGCTGCTTAAACCGTGCCGCCAAAATGAGCGCCAGCAGCTGGGTTTTGTCGCCCATTTCGGCCAACGCAACGATGCCTGTCGAGACTAAAAAAGCTTCCATGCAAGGATGCTAACAGCAGGCCTGATGCCTCTGGGATGGGCCTCGCGGTGCGGATTTTGTGCCAAACTGGCGCGTTTATTGCTTTAACTTGGTGCGTTTTTAGAATAAGAGCAATAAATGCACTAAAACATAGCAATCAAGTTCAATTCACTCAAAGAGGTTCTCATGGAAGCACTAAAACAGGGCGCAGATGCCTTGTTCATCCTTCTCGGCGGCATCATGGTGTTGGCCATGCACGCGGGTTTTGCGTTTTTGGAGCTGGGCACGGTGCGGCGCAAAAACCAGGTCAATGCGCTGGTCAAAATTCTGGTCGACTTCTCGGTTTCAACGGTGGTGTATTTCCTGGTGGGCTACGGCGTGGCCTATGGCACGCACTTCTTTGTGGGAGCCGAGCAGCTGGCTGCCAAAAATGGCTACGAGTTGGTCAAGTTCTTCTTTTTACTGACTTTTGCGGCCGCCATTCCGGCCATTATTTCGGGCGGTGTGGCCGAGCGCGCGCGCTTTTGGCCGATGTTGATCGCCACGGCCGTCATCGTCGGATTTGTTTACCCGTTTTTTGAGGGCATTGCCTGGAACCAGCATTTTGGCGTGCAGGCCTGGCTCAAAGATTTGACTGGCGCTGAATTTCATGACTTTGCCGGCAGCGTGGTGGTGCATGCCGTGGGCGGCTGGATTGCTTTGCCTGCCGTGCTGCTGCTGGGCGCGCGCAGCAACCGCTACCGCAAAGACGGGGGCATGTCGGCCCACCCGCCCAGCAGCATTCCGTTTCTGGCACTGGGGGCCTGGATTTTGACCGTGGGCTGGTTTGGTTTTAACGTGATGAGCGCACAAACCCTGGACAAAATGTCGGGCCTGGTGGCCGTGAACTCGCTGATGGCCATGGTGGGCGGCACATTGGCCGCGCTGGTGGCGGGCAAGAACGACCCCGGCTTTGTGCACAACGGCCCGCTGGCCGGTTTGGTGGCAGTGTGCGCCGGCTCGGATGTGATGCACCCCATCAGTGCATTGGTGGTGGGCGTGGTGGCGGGTGCGTTGTTTGTGCGCATGTTCACACTGACGCAAAACAAATGGAAGATCGACGATGTGCTGGGGGTCTGGCCCCTGCATGGCCTGTGTGGCACCTGGGGCGGCATCGCCGCTGGTATTTTTGGCAGCCAAGCCCTGGGCGGTTTGGGCGGGGTCAGCCTGGGGGCCCAGCTGATGGGCACGGGCATGGGGGTGCTGTGGGCTGGCGCGGGTGGGGTGCTGGTGTATGGCGTGCTCAAAGCCAGCATGGGTTTGCGCTTGAGTCAGGAAGAAGAATACGACGGCGCAGACTTGTCGGTGCACAAAATCAGCGCCTCGCCAGACCGCGAAGCCAACTGGTGAGCCCTGTCCGCGGTGTGGTAACCCGCAGGTCTCAAGCCGACCGCATTGGAGTAAGCTGTAGCCACCTTCAGGCTTATACAGGAGACTTCCATGAGCGACTCACAAAACGGTGGTTTTGGCAAATTTGTGCCGGGCTTTGATTTTTTACAAAACCTGGCCAAGGGGGCATCGCAAACCGTGCCGCAAATGCCCAATCTGGCCAACTGGATTGCCCCCACGCTGAACGAAGAAGAGCTTGAAAAACGCATCCAGGAACTGAAAGCGGTGCACTTCTGGCTGGATCAAAATTCAAAGGCCCTGGGGGCCACGGTACAGGCGCTTGAAGTGCAAAAGATGACACTGGCCACCCTCAAGGGCATGAACTTCAACATGGGCGATGTGGCCAATGCGTTCAAGCTGAAGGCGGCCGACACGGTGGCCGCCGGCATGCAAAAGGTCACTGAAAAAGCAGCCGCCACCGTCAAAACGGTGGCCGAAGTAGCCGGGCAAACCGAAGCCGCTGCCGAGGCTGTGGCCAAAAAAGTGGGTCAGGCGGCCAAACCCGCTGCCACGGCCGCCGCAGGCCTGGTTGACCCGATGCAGCTGTGGACATCCCTGGCCCAACAGTTTCAGCACATTGCGGCCGGGGCCATGAAAGAGGCCAGCAAAGCCAGCGCCATCAGCCTGGGTAAAAACCTGGCCAAGGGGGCGGCCCATGAAACCCTGAAAGCTACAAAAAAAATAGCTACAAAAGCAGCTTCTAAAAGGGCTGCAACCCAAAAAACTGCGGCGAAAAAAGCAGCGCCACGGGCTCGATGAAACTCTTTCCCTACGCCCATGCCACGCACCCGCAGTGGGGCATGGCGGCTAACCTGGTGCTGGCGCAGTTGCGCGCCCAAATGGCGCTGCACGGTTATGCCAGCAGCCAGACGCTGGCGCTGCTCTACATCACCGACCATTACGCAGCGCATGCCGAGGACATCCTGGCGCACTTGAGTGCCGAGTTGCCCGAGATCACCGACTGGTCAGGCACCGTGGGGGTGGGCATAGCGTCTAACAATGTCGAGTACTTTGACGAGCCCGCGCTGGCTGTGATGCTGTTGAAACTGCCCAGTGACCAGTACCGCGTGTTCTCGGGTGTGGCCCCGCTGGGTCTGAGCTTTGAAGCCCACACCGCGTTGGTTCATGCCGACCCTGGAGCCGCTGATGTGGGCGAATTGATCACTGAATTGGCCCAGCGCACCGATTCGGGTTACGTCTTTGGCGGCCTCTCCAGCAGCCGTGGCCAGGCGGTGCAGTTTGCGTTGGCGGCAGACGGCAACGTCAAAGGCCAGGGGGCCGCCAGCGGGGTGTTCAGTGGCGGTTTGAGCGGTGTGGCTTTTGGTGCCGGTGTGGCGCTGGTGTCACGCGTCACGCAAGGCTGCCAGCCCATCGCACGGGCGCACCAGGTCACCAGCGCAAGCCGCAATGTGGTGCTGGCCCTGGATGGTGAGCCGGCGCTGCCGCTGATGTTGCGTGAGTTGCATGTGACGCTGGATGAACCGCACCAGGCTTTGCAAGCCGTGCGCGCCACGCTGGTGGGGTTGACCGAACCCGCTGGCATGGCCGACAGCGTGCAAACCGTGCTGCGCACCGGTAACTTTGGGCCTGACGTGTTGGTGCGTCACATCATTGGTCTGGACCCGGCGCGTGCGGGTGTAGCGGTGGCGGATGTGGTGACCGATGGCATGGAGCTGGCTTTTTGCCAGCGCAACGTGCAAGCCGCACGCGCTGACCTGATGCGTGTGTGCGCTGAAATTCGGGAAGAGCTGGAGCCACAAGAGCAAGCGCTGGAAACGGCTTCGGCCCTGTCAGCGTCTGAGGCCGAGGCCGCGCCGCACCCGGCGCGCGGCATTGCCGGAGCCGTTTACGTGAGCTGCACCGGGCGTGGCGGTGCGCACTTTGGTGGCCCCAGCGCCGAGCTGCAAATCATTCGCCGCGCCTTGGGCGACGTGCCGTTGGTGGGGTTTTTTGCCGCCGGTGAGATCGCCCGCAACCACCTGTATGGCTACACCGGAGTGTTGACGGTTTTTACGGGAAATTAGCGTAGAGACAGACATAAAGAATGTGCAACTGTGATCCACGAAACAAATTTACCATGCCAGATTTTGATTGATGAACCGTAGCATCCGTAAATAGACAGCAGTGGAAACTACAGTGGAAACCAAGACTGAAGTTGTGTTTTTAGACGGATGAATGCGGAGTCAGTGCAATTCTGGAGGCTGATGCGTTGCGTTACTTTTTCATACATGGCGGAAGACCTTGGCTGCTTGTGCACGGGCCGCATGGCTTCCAGTGCTTCCTTGGGACGCAATGGCTTCTCGTCGGCATTGAATTCAAATCCTTTGCCACGTAGCCAATCGCGAATGGAGCCATCGTTTGGCCATTGCAAAGTTTCACGCAGCGCGTTATCACTGCCCCAGAGCCAGATATCAACCTCAGGTGCGATGACAATGGCTTTTGCTCGATCACCCCAGGTACTGCGCAGTTGCGTGTCGAGTTGCGTTTCCAGAGTCAGCGAGTCATCGTCCTCCTGGCCGCAACCTTCATGGTCGAGCAACATCAACGCATGCTGAAAGCGCGTTGTCTCACGGGCAAGCACGTCTGCACCGGTAGTTCTGACACCACCGTCCCGCCCCATGTGTGATCTGAATTCATACGACATGGGGCGAATGCCCATGGCCTGATGACGAGCTAAAGCGCCTTGCAGTGCAAACTGCATATTTTTGTCAGCCACCAATACAACCAGGTCTAGCATACCCATCTCAACTCAAAATGCCTGCAGCAAACAACACTCCCAAATCCGGCTGCCCTTGCTTCCAGTTTTGAAGCGCAGGATGCCGATCACCGGCCACGATGTCGGTGGCTCCGGTCTGATCCTTGGCAAAACACAACACCTGCGCAGGGTCCAGCATATTGAGCGCAACCGGGCTATGCGTTGCAATCAGCACTTGCCCGTCATAGATCGACGACAAGGATTGAATAACCGTCTCGATGGCACGTGGATGAATGCCGTTTTCTGGCTCTTCAATGAGAAATACGCCGCTCAGGCCCCGGATGTACGCAGTGATCGTCAACGCCAGCAAACGAAGTGTTCCATCAGAAGTCAGCCATGATGGCACGATGGCTCCGTTGGAGTATTTGATGACCAGGTAGCGATGCCGGTCATCTTCACGCTCCACGGTATCAATGTCCACGATGTCACCCAAAGCCGTGCGAACATGATCAAGCCAACTGTGAAATCGCTGTGTATCGCGCCGAAGCTCAGCAATCACCCAAGGCAAATTTGCACCATTGGTTTGGAAACGCAGGCCCAATCCGGGTGGGCTGGGCTGACGAATCACTTGACTGTTCAACACCACGTTTTGCACGCCAGTTTCAAGCAGGTCACGAAACCATGAGCTGACTGGAAAACTCACTTCGTCTGCGGGTATATGTGCCAAACCGAGCTTGGTACGGCCCAAACGAAATGACGGCGCGTAGGACTTTGCCCCCTCGGTGTAGTAGTTGTCGTTGCCGCCGGTGGTCTTTTTCATCACCACCTTGAAACCGCGTTTGGAATTGCCTACAAATATGGAAGGCGCATCCTCAGACACCAGTGGGAACATGTCGCGCTGACTTGGCTGGTGATCATCGCCCACAGTTCTCAGCCAAAGCGTTTCGTGATTGAGACCAATCTCGTTGGAGCTCACATCAAAGCCAATTTCAAGCTCATACCGAACGGATGTGTAGTGTCGCTTGTCTTCAGCCATGCGAGCTGCCACCACGCCTGGAATGGGGGCTTCCACAGCAATTTGAAATGCGGTGCGGGTTCCAGAATCATCGCCGGGGCCTTGCCAAATCAGTTTATCGAAACTGGAACTGCGAGAAAGAATGGTTTCGCGAACATCTCCCCGGTTGCGCACCAAATCACTCAACAAACTGATCACATCCAGAAAGGTAGTTTTCCCACTGGCATTGGGGCCGACCAAGGCCTGCACCGGCCCCAGCGCTTGATCCACTGTTTTAAGGCTTCGAAAATGGCGAGTCTGGATTCTGGAGAACATGAACCAAGTGTCTCAGATTTTGATGACCCTAGCGTGTTTCCTCAATGCTCAATGTTGGTCTACGCATGGCCTCAGCAGCTATACATCTCGTGCAGGTGATTGGCTTGATCAAGCGTGTCAGGAAGGTGCAGCGCGGGATTTGCATAACGACATTTTCGCGCGGCCTACTATTTTGCAGAGCTTGACCCTGCAAAGCTGCCAAGCTATACCCCACGCGCCCGATCGGCCTTGAATTGCGCCCGAAACGCACCAAACGTGCCGGCATCGAGCGCGGCGCGCAGCTCGCGCATCAGGTTCAGGTAATAGTGCAGGTTGTGGATGGATGAGAGCATTGGGCTGAGCATCTCGCCGCAGCGGTCCAGGTGGTGCAGGTAGGCGCGGCTGAAACCGCCGCTGATGCTGCCGTTGGGCCGGGTGATGCCTTTGCAGGCGTAGCAAGTGCAGGTGGCATCGAGCGGGCCGTGGTCAGACTTGTGGCGCGCGTTGCGCATTTTCAGGTCGCCAAAGCGGGTAAACAGCGTGCCGTTGCGGGCGTTGCGGGTCGGCATGACGCAGTCGAACATGTCCACCCCGGCCGCAACCCCGTCCACTAAATCTTCGGGGGTGCCGACCCCCATCAGGTAGCGCGGCTTAAACCAGGGCAGGCGGTGCGGCGTGTGCGCCATGATGCGCAGCATCTCGTCCTTGGGCTCGCCCACACTGACACCGCCGACGGCGTAACCGGGGAAGTCCATCTCAACCAGCGCCTCCAGTGACTCCTGGCGCAGGTGTTCAAACATGCCGCCTTGCACAATGCCAAACAACGCGTTGGGGTTTTCCAGCCGGGCAAATTCGGCCTGGCTGCGTTGGGCCCAGCGCAGGCTCATTTCCATCGATGAACGCGCCTCAGCTTCGGTGGTGATCTGGCCTTTGGTTTTGGGCTCGACCGACAGATACGGCGTGCATTCGTCCAGTTGCATGGCAATGTCGGAGTTCAGCGTGGTCTGGATTTGCATCGACACTTCGGGCGACATGAACAGCTTGTCGCCATTGACCGGGGATGAAAAATGCACGCCTTCTTCGGTGATCTTGCGCATCGCGCCCAGGCTCCAGACCTGAAAACCACCGGAGTCGGTCAGGATCGGTTTCTTCCAGCGCTCAAAGTCGTGCAGGCCGCCAAAGCTTTGCATCACGTCCAGCCCCGGGCGCATCCACAGGTGAAAGGTGTTGCCCAGAATGATTTGTGCGCCCATGTCTTCCAGGCTCGACGGCATCACGCCCTTGACCGTGCCATAGGTGCCCACCGGCATGAAGATGGGGGTTTGCACCATGCCATGCGGCAGTGTCAGCGTGCCACGGCGGGCGTGGCTGCCGGCATAGCCGGTTTCGGGCACGGGCGGGTCGGTGCGGAGCTGGTCAAACTGCACCACCGGTTGCGCCGGGTGCGCATGGGCATGGTCGTGCGGATGATCGTGATCGTGGGGGTGGTTGTGTGTCATGGCGGTTCAGAAAAGCTTGGCCGGTATTGTCTTTGATCTGACGGCAGGGCAATAGGTGGGTGGTGCTGGCAGGACATTCGCTTTACAGCTATGATGTGCTTTACTTTTTGTTTTGTAAAGGAATTCATCATGTTGGCTGAAGCGGTTGTATCAAGCAAAGGGCAGGTCACGCTGCCTGCGGCCATGCGCGCCAAACTGGGCATCAGCGCGGGTTCGCATATCCAGTTTGAATTGCGTGGGCAAGAGCTGGTGATCAAGCCAGAGTTGCCGATGAGCGCCTACCGCGGGATGTTGAAAAAATACAACCTGAATCCGGCCGATCTGGAAATCGAGAAAGAACCCGATCGGACGTTTGAATGAACATCGTTGATTCTTCGGGGTGGATTGAATACCTGCTGGACACGGATCGGGCCGACTTGTTTGCCGCTCCTATAGAGCAGCGCAACACCTTGTTCGTCCCCGTGATTGCCTTGTTTGAAGTGCACAAGGTGCTGAGTCGCAAAGTGCCGTTGGATGCGGTGGCGCAATGCCTAGATGTGATGCGCTTGGGCCGTGTGCTGGAGATCACCGACCGGCGTGCGGTGGCGGCGGCGCAAGTGGCGGCAGAGCACCGCCTGGCCATGGCTGATGCCATGATGTACAGCCTGGCGCAAGAGATCGGTGCCACGTTCTGGACGCAAGACGTGGACTACCAGGGCTTGCCGGGGGTGAACTACTTCGCCAAGCCCTGACAGCTTGAGAAACCTTCAAGCTCACTGCTCAAAATGGTGCTTCACGCGGTCTTGGAGCAGCTTGCGAGTGGCCTCTTCGTCACAGCTTGCGAGCTGGTCGTAAATGGCACGTGCCATGGGTTGGAAGACAGCCATGACGGCCGGGTCAAAGTGGCTGCCGGTGTCTTTTTCAAGAATCGCCATGCTGGCCTCAAAACTCATCGGTTCTTTATAGGGACGCTTGGAACACAGCGCGTCAAACACATCGGCCACTGCAAAAATGCGTGCAGGTAGCGGGATGGCATCGCCCGCAAGTTGCGCCGGGTAGCCGCTGCCGTTCCACTTTTCATGGTGTGCGGCCACCACGTCTTGCGCCCCGTCGAGCCAGCCTGCGCCCAGCACAATGTCCTTGCCCTGGTTGACGTGCGTGCGCATGATGGTCATTTCGGCATCGTCGAGTTTGCCGGGCTTGAGCAAAATCGCATCCGGAATGCCAATCTTGCCCACGTCGTGTAAAAAACTGCCAGCAATCAAGGCTTGCATGTCTTTGCCTTTGATGCCCATTTTTTCTGCGATGCCTGCGGCGATCCACGCCACGCGGTAGTTGTGTGCGCCGGTGTCCGAGTCGCGTTTGGCAATGGCGCGGCCCAGCGCCTCCATCATGGAAATATGCGAGTCAAGCACTTCGCGGGTTTTTTGTTCGTTGTCGGCTGACAAGTGCACCACCACCGGGTACAGCACCGCGCCGCATAACAAAGCGGCCAGGCCCACCATCAAGGCCACCGTCCAGGCGCTGGAAAAAATCTGGTCCTGCTGCCAGCGTGGCATGACCCGCACGCCCTCAAAGTAGCCGGTAATGGGCTGTGTCAGGTCAGTGCTGGATTCACGCAACGGCACAAACACGCGCAACACCCAGAGTTGTTGATTGAGTTTGACCCCGCGGTAGAAGGCCTGGGGGTAATTGGGTGTGCCATGGTGTGGCAGCAGGTACTCCACGGCTTTGCCATCGTGTGTGGTGGCTCCGGCAAGTTTGCGGCCTTGTGCATCGTAGATTTCGACGATGTCAAACATGCCCCCGGTGATGGTTTGTGCCGCCGTCTGTGCATGCGTGGCAGCGTCTGGGCCGCTGAGGTCAAAGGCATCGTAACGATGCAGCAAGCGGCCAGATTCTTCAATGGCCAGGGACACAATGCTTTGCTCGGCATTTTCACGCGCCACGTACCAAGCCACCGGGCTGGCGATGCAGGCCAGAAAAAAACTGACACTGGCGATGCGAATGGCAGTTCGTTTTTGAAACAGGTTCACGGCACAAGTACCTCAGGTGGTCTGGTTCCAAGACAAAAAATCCTGGTGACCAGTGTTGCGGGTCAGCAGCATGGCATCGCCGTAGCTGAAAAACCGATACTGGCCCTGGATGGCGTGAGCATACAGCGACCGGATGTGGTCGTAACCGGCCAAGGCACTCACCAGCATCATCAGACTGGACTTGGGCAGGTGAAAGTTGGTCACCAGCACATCGACCAGTTTGAACGCAAACCCCGGCGTGATGAAGATCGACGTGTCACCCGTGGCCTGGCCGTAAAGCGCCCAGGATTCCAGCGTGCGCACGCTGGTGGTGCCCACCGCCACGATGCGGCCACCGCGTGCGTGGCAGTCGGCCACGGCTTGCTGGGTGGCCAGTGGCACGTCATACCACTCACTGTGCATCTGGTGCTCGGCCAGATTTTCGGTTTTGACCGGCTGGAACGTGCCCGCGCCCACGTGCAGGGTGACGTGCGCACGTTGCACCCCCCGGGCATCAAGGGCCGCCAGCAAGGCTTCATCAAAATGCAGCGCGGCTGTGGGCGCGGCCACCGCCCCGGTGTGCTTGGCAAAAACGGTCTGGTAGCGTTGCGCGTCCTCGGTTGAATCGGTGTGGGTGATGTAGGGCGGCAGCGGCACGTGGCCGTGGCGCGCCATGATCGCGAAAGGGTCATCGCCCGCGTCGTTGGACAGCACAAAACGAAACAGCGGGCCGTCTGCGTCAGGCCAGCGCCCCAGCAAGGTGGCGCTCAGGGTGTCGTTGCTGCCGGGCGCGGCCACAAGGCTCACAGTGCTGCCCACTTCAGGCTTCTTGCTGACACGCATGTGCGCTGCCACCTGGTTGCCGCCCAGCACACGCTCTATCAACAGCTCCAGCTTGCCGCCGGTGGCCTTTTCGCCAAACAGGCGGGCGTTCATGACGCGGGTGTCGTTGAACACCATCAGGTCACCGGGTTGTAACAGCGCGGGCAGGTCATGAAAAATGCGGTCTAGCGGCGTGTTGCCGCTGCCATCCAGCAGCCGTGAGCCGCTGCGCTCGGGCGCGGGGTGCTGGGCAATCAGTTCGGGCGGCAGCGCGAAATCAAAATCACGGAGGGTGAAGGTGCGCTGTTGTGCAGGGGGCGATGCGGTCATGATGCGTGTGGGGCGAACAGGATCGCCCGCCAATTGAGTCGGGTCGGGATTGTCGCAGGCCGACCTTTGCGGGTGTGGACTGCGGATTGTCCATACACCGTGATTTATTCAGCCTTTTGTTTGCCAGCGCACAGAGCGAGGGAAGGGGGCGGTGCTATAAATTCATTTTCCAAACTTCAAACAACTCTCAAGGAGTCACCATGACAATTTCGACATCGCGTAGCCGTCCTCTGATTGCCGGTTTAAGTGCACTTGTTGTGCTGGCCAGTGGCTGCGCCAACATGACCGAAAACCAGCGTAGTGCTGCCATTGGCGCGGGCGTGGGCTCGCTGGCCGGTGTGGCGATTGGTAACAACCGCGAATCAGCGGCCATTGGCGCAGGCCTGGGCGCACTCGGCGGCTACATCTGGTCAAACCAGATGGCGCAGAAAAAAGCCGCCATGGAGCAGGCCACCGCCGGCACCGGCGTGGAAGTGACACAAACCGCCGACAACCAGTTGCGCCTGAACATTCCCAGCGACATTTCATTTGACACTGGCCGCGCCGACATCAAGCCCAACTTGCGCCCGATTCTTGACCCGTTTGCGCAAGGCTTGTCCAGCCAGCCCAACACCGAAATCCGCATCGTGGGCCACACCGACAGCACCGGCTCGGATGCCATCAACAACCCGCTGTCGGTCAACCGGGCCGCCAGCGCTCGCAACTACCTGGTGTCGCGCGGGGTGAACTCACAACGCATCCAGATTGATGGCCGTGGTTCGCATGAATCTATTGCCGACAACAACACCGACTACGGCCGTGCCAAGAATCGCCGCATCGAGATCTTTTTGGCCGAACGGGCGGCGCGATAAGCGGTCGACTCACATGAGCCGTTTGACCATCACCCGCTCCGAACCCGTTACCGTGTGTTGTAGGAAGCCGCAGCGCAGCGAGGCAAAACCATTGGGCAATTGATGCCATAAAAACCGCGATTTTTATGGCATCAAGTCGGGGGAACAAGCCTTGAATTGGTGCGTTGGCCGAGCGCGCACTGATAGTCGGGTTTAACCCATGCAAAATCGGTACATGCCGCCGACCACCTCCTCATCTTCAGCCCCGTCGGCTGTTCAATCACCGCCCAAACCCCTGAGCGGGCCGCAAAAGGCGCTGCGTAAGCTTGGCCTGAACCGTGCCATTGACCTGGCGCTGCACCTGCCGTTGCGCTACGAAGATGAAACCCGGTTGACCCAGCTGCGTGACGTGCGCGAAGGGGATATGGCGCAAATCGAGGGCGCTGTCACGCACGCCGAGGTCAAACTCAGCGGCCATCGCCAGTTGCTGGTCACTTTGGACGATGGCACAGGCACGTGCCTGCTGCGCTTTTTCAGCTTTTACCCGTCCATGCAAAAGGCCATGGCGGTGGGCAGCCGGATTCGGGTGCGCGGCGAAATTCGCGGTGGCTTTGCTGGCCTGACCCTGATGCACCCGGTGGTCAAGCCCGCTGGCGGTGCGCTGGCCACGGCGCTGACCCCGGTTTACCCCACGGTGGCGGGTTTGCCTCAAATCTATTTGCGCCGCGCCGTGCAGGCCGGGTTGGCGCGCTCTGAGCTGCCGGATACCGTGCCATCGCAATATTTACATGAAATTGGCCTGCAGCCCTTATGGAATATGCGTAAGGCGCTCTCATTTTTACATAACCCAACACCTGACGTGTCGCTGGACGCGCTGCAAGACCATAGCCACCCGGCGTGGCAGCGGCTCAAAGCCGAGGAGCTGTTGGCGCAGCAGCTGTCGCAGCTGC
>JBGSRY010000372.1:0-9952 GCA_041737325.1 Rhodoferax sp.
ACCCGAACAATGACAACCTGACCCAGACCCTCAAACGCCTGCAGGTCAACTTGTGAAGCGTTGTTTTGCGATTCTGGTCAGCGGCTTGATTGCTCTGTTTTTTGTAACAGGATGCGCAACAAATACAAGGGCTACAAGCCAAATTGACCAAATAAATAACAACTGGCATGGACGCCTGTCCATCCGGGTAGAAGCGCACCCGGATGCGCCTGCATCCAGCCCACAGTCCTTCAGTGCCAGCTTTGCCTTGACCGGCACGCCCAACGCTGGCGAGCTGACTTTTTTAACCCCACTGGGCACTACCGCAGCGGCCATCCAATGGACACCCGCCCAGGCCACGCTGACCACACAAGGCACGGTGCGCCGGTTCAGCGGACTCCCCCCCCTGATTCGAGACCTGCTGGGCGCAGATGTTCCAGTGCAAGCCTTGTTTGCCTGGCTCAACGGCGATGATCTGGCGGCAGACGGCTGGCAAGTCGATCTGACAAACTTTGCCCAAGGCAAAATCACCGCCCAGCGCCGCGTTGCCCCCCCCGCTCAATTGCGCCTGATTCTGGAACCCTGACCCGGCTGCACCCAGCCTGTGAGCGCATGAAATCTCTCTATGACATTCCGGCTCCGGCCAAACTGAATCTGTTCCTGCACATTGTGGGCCGCCGAGCCGACGGCTACCACCTGCTGGAGTCGGTGTTCATGCTGATCGACTGGTGTGACACCCTGCACTTTGAAGTGCGTGCAGACGGGCAGATCAGCCGCGAAGACATCGGTGCACCTTTGCCTGCAGACGACCTGGTCCTGCGTGCAGCGCGCGCCCTGCAACAACGCAGCGGCACACCGCTAGGAGCGCACATCACCATCGACAAGCGCATTCCGTCACAGGCCGGCATGGGCGGTGGCTCATCGGATGCCGCCAGCACCCTGCTGGCACTCAATCGCTTGTGGGCGCTCCATCTCGGGCTTGATAGCTTGCTGCCGCTGGGCCTGGGTCTGGGCGCAGACGTGCCTTTTTTTCTCGGTGGACAAAACGCGTGGGTGAGCGGCATAGGCGAAAAACTAAGCCCACTGGCCCTGCCACCAGCCCGTTTTTTGGTGGCAAAACCAGCCCAGGGCGCAGCCACCGAACGAATTTTTTCAGATCAGAATTTAAAAAGAGACACAAAACCCGCTACAATCTCAGGCTTCGCTGCAAACGCATATGGCTTTGGCTGTAACGACTTGCAGGCCGTTGCTCAGCAAATTTGCCCTGACATTTCCGAGGCTTTGGCCTGGATCAACAGTTTCGGGCTGAATGGCAGAATGACCGGGTCTGGAAGTGCCGTGTTTGCGCGGACATTGAGCGAACTGAAAATTCAGCCTGTGCCGGGTTTTCAAATCAAACAATGTGGTAATTTACCTATTCATCCGCTGCATGGTTGGGCTGGGTAAGTTCAAAAATCAGGTTTTCGGTCATTCGTGTTGCATGAATGACCCGCGTAGGGGAGTCGCCAAGCTGGTTAAGGCACTGGATTTTGATTCCAGCATGCGAAGGTTCGAATCCTTCTTCCCCTGCCAAATTTTCAAGTTGTCAAACTTTCAAGTTGTACCCGCTTGAAGTACAACGCAGCACACAGCAACTACTAAGTTGGGATTCTCATGCAAGCCGATCAACCCCCTGAGTTCATGGTTTTTACAGGCAATGCGAATCCCGCGCTTGCCGCAGACATCGCGCGTTGTCTTAAAACCGATCTGGGTGCAGCTGAAGTGGGCCGCTTTTCAGACGGTGAAGTCACCGTTGAACTCAAGCAAAACGTGCGCGCCCGCGATGTTTTTGTGATCCAGAGCACCTGCGCCCCCACCAACGAAAACCTGATGGAATTGCTGATCATGGTCGATGCACTCAAACGTGCCTCGGCCGAGCGCATCAGCGCGGTGATTCCTTATTTTGGCTATGCCCGGCAAGACCGCCGCCCACGCTCCAGCCGGGTGCCGATTTCTGCCAAAGTGGTGGCCAACATGCTGCAAGCGGTGGGGGTGGCACGGGTGCTGACCATGGACTTGCATGCCGACCAGATCCAGGGCTTTTTTGACATCCCGGTCGACAACATTTACGCCTCACCAGCCTTGTTGGGTGACCTGCGCCAAAAAAATTACGATGACCTGATCGTCGTCTCGCCTGACGTAGGCGGTGTGGTGCGGGCCCGGGCTCTGGCCAAACAACTTGGCTGCGATCTGGCCATCATCGACAAGCGTCGCCCCAAGGCCAATGTCAGCGAAGTGATGCACGTGATCGGCGAGATTGATGGCCGCAACTGCGTCATCATGGACGACATGATCGACACCGCGGGCACTTTGGTCAAAGCCGCTGAAGTTTTGAAACAACGCGGTGCAAAAAAGGTTTACGCCTACTGCACCCATCCCATTTTTTCCGGCCCGGCGATTGAGCGCATCAGCACCGGCAGTGCCCTGGATGAGGTGGTTGTCACCAACACCATTCCCTTGACCCAGGCAGCAGCTGCCTGCGCCAAGATCAGGCAAGTGAACGTAGCCCCGCTGATTGCCGAGACCATGCAGCGGATTGCCAAAGGCAAATCGGTGATGAGTTTGTTTTCGGATCAGGAAAATCTTTTCTGATCAGAACAAAAGAGGGCTTGCACAGCCCTAAGTGGCCGACACATCCTCCATGGAGTGCCCGGCTTTTTTTAATCAGAGCCACACTGGTCGCGGTGGGTTCTTCCAGGAGTTAGTTTATGAAATTTACCGCTTTTGAGCGTTCCAAGCAGGGTACGGGTGCGAGCCGCCGTCTGCGCATTACTGGCCGCACGCCAGGTATCGTTTACGGTGGTGCTGCCACCCCTCAGGCCATTGAAGTTGATCACAATGCCCTGTGGCACGCCTTGAAAAAAGAAGCGTTTCACTCCAGCATTTTGAGCATGGAAATTGACGGCAAAACCAGCCCGGTGTTGCTGCGCGACGTGCAAATGCACCCGTTCAAGCAACTCGTGCTGCACGTCGATTTCCAACGCGTTGATGCCACCACCCGCCTGCACATGAAAGTGCCATTGCACTTCTTCGGCGATGAAAATTCGCAAGCCGTCAAGGCCGAGGGCTGCATTGCCAACCACGTCATCAGTGAACTCGATGTGCTGTGCTTGCCCAGCGACCTGCCCGAGTTCATCAAGGTTGACCTCAGCGGTCTGCGCAAGGGTGCGTCGTTGCACTTGGCTCAAATTGACATGCCCAAGGGTGTCAGCGTGGTTATCCACGGTGGCGACAAAAACCCGGTGGTGGTCTCTGTGGTGGCGGTGGCCGGTGTTGAAGCCGAACCCGCAGCCGCAGCGCCGGCGGCTGAAGCCGATGCAGCCAAACCCGCTGCAGCAGCAAAGCCTGCCGCCAAGCCCGCTGCAAAAAAATAACCGCTTGATGCGGTTTCAAAACGGCTCACTTGTGAGCCGTTTTTTTTGCCCTGCCAGTTTTGCATAATCGCCCCATGATTCGACTTTTTGTAGGCTTGGGAAATCCTGGCACAGACTATGACAACACCCGCCACAACGCTGGTTTTTGGTGGATTGATGCCTTGGCGCGCCAGCTCAACACGAGCTTGATGCCCGACAAAAATTACCACGGCTTGGTGGCCAGGATCAGTGTCCAAGGTCAGCCGGTGTGGCTGCTCAAACCACAAACCTTCATGAACCTGAGTGGCAAGTCGGTCGCTGCCTTGGCCCATTTTTTCAAAATTGCCCCGCAAGAGATTCTGGTCGCCCACGACGAGCTCGACATCGTGCCAGGCCAAGCCAAGCTCAAACTGGGCGGCAGTCATGCCGGGCACAATGGCCTGCGCGACATCCACGCCCAATTGGGCACCGACCAATACTGGCGGCTGCGCCTGGGCATTGGCCACCCCGGCAACAAAGCGGAGGTGGTGCACTGGGTGCTGAAAAAGCCGTCACTGGATCACCGTGTAGCGATTGACCAAACCATTGACCGCGCGCTCAAGGCTGTGCCTCAATTTTTAGCAGGCGACATGGAACAAGCCACGCTGCTGGTGCACACCAGCAAGCCGCCCCGCGCCAAGCCCCCGCGCCCAGCCGCTACCGACGAACCACACCTGCAACCAACCGGTGCATCCACACCGTCAACAGAGTCCAGCTGATGAACCTCGCACACCCCATCCGGTCTGTAAAACAGCTCACAAATGCTACTATTTTTATAGTGTTTCTCGCTTTATGTACAGGGGCCTCAGCCCAAAATGTTTATAAATGCGGAAACAGCTACAGCCAAACCCCCTGCCCCGGTGCGCAAACCATCAACGTGGATGATGCCCGCACGGCGGCGCAGAAAAAACAAACCGAGGCCGCGGTGCGTTGGGATGCAAAAGAGGCGCAATCGCTTGAAAAAACCCGCATGGCGCAAGAAAAAGCAGCGCTGCAGCAACGCCCTGCCGTGGCCCCCAGCAGCGACACGGCGACCACCCCGATGGACACCGCCGACGTGGTACACAAGATCACGCCGAAACGGATCAAACCCAGACACTACAAGCCGCAAGCCTTTGTAGCGGAAGTTTCTGGGTCAGAGCCTAAAAAGATCGTGAAGAAAAAAGCCAAAACAAAAACGGTTCAAAAAACGGCTTCATCACCCGCATGAACCACAGCCGCTGGCTGGGCTTGCAGCCGCTGGTATTTTTGCCACAGTGTGTCGCGGCTTTCGATCCATTGCGGATGAATCGGGATGCAGTTCACCGGGCACACCTGCACGCACTGTGGCTCGTCAAAGTGGCCCACGCACTCGGTGCATTTGTTGGGGTCAATCTCATAAATTTCTGCCCCCATACTTATGGCCTGATTCGGGCACTCAGGCTCACACACATCACAGTTGATGCATTCGTCGGTGATCAGCAAGGCCATGGCAGCCACCCGCAAACGTTGTCCATGGCCAGATTTTAAAAGTTTGACTTAGTCCGTGCCCGCAGCGGTGTCTTGGGTATCCGCGTCACTTTTGACGATCATCACCGGCACGCCAGCGGCATGCAACACTTCGTTGGACACCGAGCCCAGCAGCGCACTGCGCAGGGCACTGGTGCCACTGGCTCCCATCACCACCAGCTCACAGCCGTAATTTTCAAGAATATCCACCAGGGTGTGGGCCGGATCGCCCGAAGCCACTTCAGTTTCATACGGCAGGCCTGCCGCGTCAAGCAGCGCTTGCGCCGCCTGCAGGGTGTGCGCGCCGGCCTGGGCGCTGACCTGCTCAATCACCTGCGGGTCATGTGCCACCATCAGTTCATACAGCGTGGCAGGCTCTTGCACATTGGCCAGCACCACGCGGGTATTCAAACCGTCAGCAGCCATTCGAATGGCAAAACGCACCGCTGCCAGTGCCACGGCAGAGCCGTCAAAGGGTAAAAGAATTTTCATGTGGACTCCAAGGGTAGGTTTAGCTCGGTTCAGCCTGGCTGCGTACCTTTTGCAGCAAGCGCCGGTTCACACCGGGTGACACAAATTTATCCACCTCGCCCCCCAGCGTGGCGATTTCGCGCACAAAGGTGCTGGAGATGAACTGGTATTTGTCACTGGGGGTCAAAAAAACGGTTTCCACATCAGGCATCAGGCTGCGGTTCATGCCCGCCAGCTGAAACTCGTAATCAAAGTCCGTCACGGCACGCAGGCCACGCACCATGGCACGGGCCCCGCGCGCCACGACAAAATCACGCATCAAACCGTCAAAGCTTTCCACCTGCACGCCGGGGTAATCTTTGACCGCTTCACGCGCCATCTCAATGCGCTCGGCCAGTGAAAACAGGGCCTTTTTGTGATGCCCGGCAGCCACCGCCACAATCAGGTGGTCAAACAACTGCGCGGCACGTCGCACCACATCTTCGTGACCCAGCGTGATGGGGTCAAACGTGCCCGGATAAACAGCAATCACAGGATGGTGCATGGCAAAGAGGGTGATGGAGTGGTCACGCTTTGATTATCAACCCGCCACCTCAACTGCGGCCACCAGGCGCTGCAGCACATGCGCATGCACCATGCCGGCCTTGAGGTGACGATGCAGTTGCAGCCCCAGCGGCTGCAACTGGGCATCAGTCCATTTTTGCGGTGCTTCCAGGTAAATAAAGCCGCCCGCAGTCACGGCTTGCGCCGCCGCCATGACGGCGGGCGCAAACAGCTCCGACTCAAACGGCGGGTCTAAAAAAATCAAATCCAGGCTGCTGACAGGTGCATGGCGCAATGCCGCCACGCCATCACCGCACAGCACTTGCACCCCGTCGGCCAACAGGAGCGTCTGCATTTTTTTAAGCTGCGCCACCAGTGCCGCATCTTTTTCTACCAGCTGCACGTGCCGGGCCGCGCGCGAGGCGGCCTCGAACCCCAGCACACCCGTGCCGGCAAAGGCATCCAGGCAGCGCCAGCCGGTCAGGTCTTGACCAAGCCAGTTGAACAGGGTTTCACGCACCCGGTCGGGGGTGGGGCGCAGGCCGGGCTTGTCGGCCACCTGGAGTTTGGTGCGCTTCCATTGGCCGCCAATGATGCGTACTTCGTGGCTTTGCACCAACCGCGCCCGCGGCGGGCGGGTAGGTCGGACAGGCGCTTTGGCGAGGTCTTTTTTCATGCACCTGATGTTACCCGCCATGGGGCAGGCCGCCAGGGTTCAACCGAGCGAATCCAAGCCTTTATTGGGCGCTTGGCGTTGCGCCGCCCAACACCACCGTCGCCATTTTTTGCGGCTGCAGTTTGAGCTGGAAAGCCGCCCGGATGTCGGCCACGGTCACCGCGCCCACCTGCTGCGTCCAGCCATCAAGGTAGTCCAGCGGCAACTGGTTCCAGGCGATGTTGGCCACGTTGTCGAGCAGCTTGCGGTTGCTGTCAATGCGCAAGGCAAAGCCCCCGATCAGGTTGTCCTTGGCCGCCTTGAGCTCGGCTTCGGTCGGTCCCTGGGCGACAAAGCGCGCCAGCACGTCGCGCGACACCTGCAGCGCCTGGTCGGCTTGATCGGGCCGAGTTTGCAGGCCAATGGTGAACGCACCCGCATGCAGGGCCGGTGAAAAATAGCTGTAAACGCTGTAGCTCAGGCCGCGCTTTTCACGCACCTCTTCGGTCAAACGCGACACAAAACCACCGCCACCCAGGATGTAATTGCCCACCGTCAGGGCAAAGTAGTCCGGGTCGTCACGTTTGAAACCGGGCTGGCCCAGCAACACCTGGGCCTGGGCCGCCGCAAAGGCAATGCGCTGCTCGCTGGCTTGCTGCAAGGGAGCCACTTCGGCCACCGGTGGCAGGCTTGGGCAACCGGCTGCAGCGCCGGGTAAACGGCCCAGCAGCTGCGCCACCACCTGATCGGCCTGGCTGCGGTTCAGCGCCCCCACCACGGTCACCTTGGCGCGGCACGGTAACAACAGTTGACGGTGCAGCGCCGCCATCGCGGCGACTTCAATCCGCGCCAGCGACTCTGGCGTGACCTCAAACCCGTAGGGATGCGTGCCATACACCGCTTGGTCAAACGCGCGCGCAGCCAGGGTGGCCGGGCGGGTATTGGCCTCACGAATCGAGGCCTGCATGGCCTCACGCTCACGCTGCCAAACCGCTGCCGGGAAAGCCGGTTCAGCAAGCTGCCGCGCGGCCAATTGCACCGCTTGCGGCAGCAAGTCCGGGTAAGTCAGGCTGCGCAAGGCAAAACTCATGCGGTCTGCCGTGGCATGTGCCACAAAGCTGGCCCCCAGATCGGCCCAGGCCTCGCCCAAGGCGTTTTCATCCAGACCCGGTTCGGTGGCTGAACGACCCGCCTGCACCCCTTTGGCAACCATGGCTGCCGTCACGCTGGCCAGCCCCGCCTGCAAGGGTGGATCACGGCGGCTACCGGCATCAAAATCAAGCTGCACGTCCACCATGGGAATGGCTGCACTTTGCACCAGGTACACCTGCGCACCGCTGGCTTGGGTCCAGCGTTCAATGGGAATGCCAGCCCATGCAGAATTTATAAGAAATAGGCCTGAAGCCCATATATAACAAGCGCAAGTAGCTATGTTTTTAATAGTATTCATGACGTAAGCATTTGAGTTCAATGGCGCGCACCGGGCGCGGGTTGGCGTGGTTTGCGGTTGTGGTCGACCGGCTGCGGCAGCAGTTCGGCCACTGTGAGCGCATCGTCAGAAAAATAGCGCTGTGCCACCGACTGCACTTGTGCGGCAGTGATGGCACGCAGCTGTGCAATCAGCTGCGCATCGGCCTCTACCCCCAGACCCTGCGCCCACTGGGTGCCGAGCTCTCGCGCCTGGTTGAAGAGCGAATCAAGCTTGTAAACCTCGCCCGCCACCCACTGGGTTTTGACCCGTGCCAGCTCGGCTGGGGTGATGCCCTCACGGGCGATGCGGGTCACCTGCGCTTTGAGCGCCGCTTCCACTTGCTGCGCCGTTTTGCCAGCAGCCGGTACGCCCGAGAGCGTGAACAGCTGCGGCCCCCGGCCCCACAGGCCGTTGTCGGCTCCGGCACTGTCAGCCACCCGGTCCGAGCCTTGCGTCAGGGTGCGTTCCAGCCGGGCCCCGCTGTAGCCGTCCAGCACAGCGGCCAGCACCGTCAGGGCCAACGCGTCGGCATCATCCTTTGACTCAGGGCGCAATTGAAAGCTGGGCACTTTGTAGGCCAGCGTGACCATGGCCTGCTCAGCCGGGGCTTTGAAGGCCAGCCGTTTGATACCGGTTTGCACCGGCTCTTCACGGGGCTTGCGCAGCGGCACGCTGCCCCCGGGCAGACTGCCATAGTATTTTTCTGCCAGCGCTTTCACCTGCGCCACCTCCACATCCCCTGCCACCACCACCGCCGCGTTGGCGGGTACATACCAGCGCCGGAAAAAGGCGCGGGCATCGTCGGGGGTCAAGGCCTCCAGATCACTCATCCAGCCGACAATCGGACGACGGTACGGCGATGCTACAAAAACAGCAGCATTAAACGCTTCATGCATAAGGGCTCTGGGGTTATCTTCTGTGCGCATGCGGCGTTCTTCCTTGACCACCTCAAGCTCTTTTTTGAATTCCCCGTCGGGCCACTGGTTGTGGGCAAAACGGTCGGCTTCAAGCTGCATCACGTGCTCCAGCCGGGCGGCCGGTATTTGCTGGTAATAGCCGGTGTAATCCAGGCTGGTAAAAGCGTTTTCACGCCCGCCCAGCGCCGCCACACGGCGTGAGAACTCGCCCGCCGGCACGGTAGGCGTGCCCTTGAACATCATGTGTTCAAGCACATGGGCCACGCCAGACGTGCCATCGACTTCATCCATGGAACCCACGCGCACCCACAACATGTGCACGGCCGTAGGTGCGCGGCGGTCGGGTTTGACGATCAGGGTCATGCCGTTGGCCAGCGTGAACTGTTCGGCCTTGGCTGCGGCCGGGGCCACATCGGCCTGGGCAACCGTACCGACCAGGCTCAAACTGGCCACCCAAAGGGTGAGTCGCTTCAATCGAAAACAAAAGGTGGGGGGGCAGGCGTTGTGTTTCATAGAATGCAGTGATAACACAAACCCCCAAAATGTTCAGTTTTTTCAAAAAAAAACCCGCAGCCACGGCGCAGCCTGTTGCAGCCTTGATGCCCGAGGCCCCGCCTGCGCCAGGTGACTTGCCGCAGCAAGGGGCGGCGGCGCTCCCTGCCAGCGACCCAACGACCAGCCCAGCGCTACGCCGCTCGTGGCTGGACAAACTCAAAGCCGGTTTGCGTAAAACCGGCAGCAGCATTGCCACCGTGTTCACGGGCACACAAATTGACGAAGCGCTGTACGACGATCCGGAAGCGGCGCTGCTGATGGCGGACACCGGGGTCAAAGCCACGCAACATTTGCTGCAAGACCTGAAGCAACGTGTCAAGGACAGCAAAACCACCGACCCGTCCGCCGTCAAGGGCCTGCTGGTTGAATCCCTGACCCAGTTGCTGACCCCGTTGCAGCAGTCCTTGGTGATTGGCCGCTGCAAGCCCACCGTGATCATCGT
>JBGSRY010000567.1:0-4812 GCA_041737325.1 Rhodoferax sp.
ACTGCCAGCCACTGTGCCCAGGGTGATCACGATGATCTCGGTCGACAAAATAAAGTCGGTGCGCACCGCGCCCTTGATCTTGTCTTTTTCAAACGCTACCAGATCAACTGACGCGTCACTCAGGGCCTTGACCAATTGGGCATGCTCGGCTGCATCGTCGCTGCTGGCGTGCAGCAGTTTGTGCGCGACTTTCTCAAAACCTTCAAAACACAAAAACAAACCACCGGCCGTCAACAAGGGTGTGATAGCCCACGGTGCGACCGCACTGAGCAGCAACGCGCCCGGCACCAAAATCGCCTTGTTCATCAAGGAGCCTTTGCACACCGCCCACACCACCGGCAGCTCACGGTCGGCGTGGACACCCGCCACCTGCTGGGCGTTCAGGGCCA
Organism: Rhodoferax sp.; assembly: GCA_041737325.1. Taxonomy (GTDB): domain Bacteria; phylum Pseudomonadota; class Gammaproteobacteria; order Burkholderiales; family Burkholderiaceae_C; genus Rhodoferax. The sequence goes on from JBGSRY010000567.1 coordinate 390, forward strand.
AGTCATCGCCAAGCACTCCGGCGGTTTTTTTGGCTGCCACCTTGGTCAGCAAGGCCACATCGTCCAGCACCGTGGCGATATCGTCCAATAACAAAAGCAGGCTTCCTGCCATAACAATCACCCTCCACAAAAAATAAGAACCCGAAAAGTACCCATTGTGCGGCATCGTGCACACGGCCCAGAGGCACAAAGCCCCATCAAACACCGCAGCAGCAGGCTTGATAATGGCATCTTTAGCACCTGACGGTGCGCCCCATCTGTTTCAGAAAGTCTCCCATGCACCACCGCGTATGTATCAGCAGCACGGGTTTGTATAACCCGCCCGAAGTCATCACCAATGCCGAATTGGTGGCATCGTTCAACCAGTTTGCCGACCTGGACAACGCCGCCCACGCGGCAGAAATTGCGGCTGGCACCCGCAGCGCCGTGCCGTATTCCAGCGTCGAATTCATCGAGAAAGCCTCTGGCATCCAGCGCCGCTACGTGGTCGAAAAGTCTGGCGTGCTGGACCCCACCCGGATGCGCCCGCGCCTGCGCATTCGCCCCGACACTGAGGTGTCTTTGATGGCCGAAATGAGCCTTGCCGCCGCCCGTGATGCGTTGGCGCGCGCTGGTAAAACGGCCGCCGATGTCGATGGTGTGATCTGCGCCGCAGCCAACATGCAGCGTGCCTACCCGGCGTTGGCGGTTGAGATTCAAACCGCCCTGGGCATTGAAGGTTTTGGCTTTGACATGAACGTGGCCTGCTCATCCGCCACCTTCGGCCTTGAGATGGCCGTCAACGCTGTGAAATGCGGCACTGCGCGCGCGGTGCTGGTGGTTAGCCCCGAGATCACCTCGCCGCACCTGGCCTGGAAGGACCGCGACTGCCACTTCATTTTTGGCGATGTCTGCACCGCCATCCTGGTTGAGCGGCATGACACCGCCCCAGCCGGTGCGTTTGAGGTGCTGGGCACCCAACTGCAAACCACGTTCTCCAACAACATCCGCAACAACGCCGGCTACATGTGGCGCAGCGAAGACCGCAACCCCGACGACCGCGACATGCTGTTCTACCAAGAAGGACGCAAGGTGTTCAAAGAAGTCTGCCCGATGGCGTTTGAGCACATCAGCAGCCACCTGGGCAAGCACGGCTTAGAACCCACGAAGGTGCGCCGCTTTTGGCTGCACCAAGCCAACCTGGCCATGAACCACCTGATCAGCCGCAAGCTGCTCGGGCGCGATGCCACGCTGGACGAAGCCCCGGTGATCCTGAACGAATTTGCCAACACCGCATCGGCGGGCTCCATCATCGCTTTTCACCGCCACCACGACGACATCAAGGCCGGCGAAGTGGGCGTGATCTGCTCGTTTGGCGCGGGCTATTCCATCGGCAGTGCGGTGCTGCGCCGCACCTGAAACGCAGGCGATCAGTTCAAGTCGCGCTTGAAGCGAATTTCTTCCAAGCGCGTCAAGCCAACCAGCACCGTTTTGATGCTGGTCATTTCACGCTTGAAACCAGCCATGTCAAAAAACCGCAAGGCACGCTCGTAACCCAGCGGCACCCAGACGGTGACCTTGGTGCAGCCTTCTTCTACCAGCCCGTCACGCGCGGCATCCCACAGCGCCAGGCCGACCCCTGTGGCCCAATGGCTCGGGCGGGCGTACAGAGCCCAGATTTCACCCATGGTGGCCGGGGTTTTGGGGTCGCGTGAGCGATCAAAACCCACGAAACCCACCACCTCGCCACCTTGCGTGGCAACCCAGACCTGCGGATCGGCAAATTCAATGGCTTCGCGCCAGTAAGTCTGGCTTTTTTTCAGCGAATCAAATTCCGGCATGGCTTCACCGGGAAACTGAGCCTTGAATGCGGCTTGGCTGGCAGCTGCCTGAATTTGGGCCAGGGCTTGGGCATCACGCTCTTTGGCGGGACGAACTTCAATGAGGGAAGAATCTGACATGCAAAAAAAGGCCGGGGGACGAGCCCGGCAGAGGCTAAAAATAGGGAGTGGGATTGTCGCAGCATGGCTGACAACCGCTGCAGCAACAGCCTCAGGCTGACAAAAATATATAAAAAATTAGCATGTAGCCCTTGTATTAAAAGGGTAAACAGCTATTTTTTTAATAGCAATAAACACCCTGCCCCGTCTTGCGTCCCAAGCGTCCCGCAGCGACCATTTCCTTGAGCAGTGGGCAGGCGCGGTACTTGCTGTCGCCAAACTCGGCCAAATAGACTTCCATCACCGCCAGGCACACATCCAGGCCCACCATGTCGGCCAGCGCCAGCGGGCCAATGGGTTGGTTGCAGCCCAATTTCATGCCGGCATCAATGTCTTCGGGCGAAGCCAGGCCTTCAGCCAGCACAAAAAAGGCTTCGTTGATCATCGGTACCAAAATGCGGTTGACCACAAAGCCCGGCGCATTCTTGACGGTGATGGGTGTTTTGCCCAACGCGGTGGCCATGGCGTGCACGGCGGCATGGGTGGCATCGCTGGTTTGCAGACCGCGAATGATCTCCACCAGCGCCATCATCGGCACCGGGTTAAAGAAATGCATGCCGATGAACTTGTCAGCACGGCCCGTCACTGCCGCCAGTTTGGTGATGGAAATCGACGAGGTGTTCGACGCCACGATCACTTCAGGTGCCAGCAACGCGTCAAGCTGCTTGAGAATTTTGACCTTCAAGTCCGCGTTTTCGGTGGCGGCTTCAATCACCAGCTGTGCGCCTTTGAGGTCGTCGTAGCTGGTGCTGCCTTTGATACGCGCCAATGCCGCCGCTTTGTCTGCTGCAGTGATTTTTTCCTTCTTCAGCAACCGATCCAGACTGCCCGACACCGTGGCCAAGCCCTTGGCCACCGCTGCATCAGCAATATCGACCATGACCACGTTCAAACCCGCGACCGCGCAGGCCTGTGCAATGCCGTTGCCCATGGTGCCTGCGCCCACAATACCGACTGTGCGAATGCTCATCAGAAAAACTCCTTGAAAATAACCTTCAATGTTAACGGCAGGCAGACCTTGGGTGACTTACAAAACGGGTTCATTACGCCCACTGGGACGCGATAATCCGGCCACTTTTAACCCTTTGGAGTCATTCCACATGAATCTCACCGAACAGCTGCTGACCGCGCTCAAAAAGCACGGTGCGCGGCAGATCTTTGGCATCCCCGGCGACTTTGCCCTGCCCTACTTCCGCATCATTGAAGCCTCCAACATTTTGCCGCTCTACACCTTGAGTCACGAGCCCGGTGTGGGTTTTGCCGCTGATGCCGCAGCCCGCATCAATGGCAGCCTGGGCGTGGCCGCAGTCACCTACGGTGCAGGGGCACTGAACATGATCAACTCGGTGGCAGCCGCATTTGCTGAAAAGTCGCCTCTGGTGGTGCTCTCGGGCGGCCCGGGTAAAAACGAGTCACGCTCCGGCCTGCTGCTGCACCACCAGGCCAAAACGCTCGACAGCCAGTTTCAAATCTTCAAGGAAATCACCTGCGACCAATGCCGTCTGGACGATGCCGCGCGCGCACCAGCGGACATTGCCCGCGTGCTGGCCAGCTGCCTGCGCCATTCAGAGCCGGTGTACATTGAAATTCCGCGCGACATGGTGGCAGAACCCTGTGCCGAAGTGGTGCCCGAAGCGGCACACAAGGTGGATGCAGATGCCCTGCATGCGTGCGTGGACGAGATTCTGGAGCGCCTGGCCCAAGCCAAATCGCCCGTGCTGATGGTCGGTGTGGAGGTGCGCCGGTATGGTCTGGAAGACAAGGTGGCCACCTTGTCGCGCCGCCTCGGGCTGCCAGTGGTGACCAGCTTCATGGGGCGCGGCCTGCTGTCAGAGCAAGACGCCCCGCTGGTGGGCACTTACATGGGTGTGGCGGGTTTCCCGGAGGTGACCCACCTGGTGGAAAGTTCTGACAGCCTGTTTTTGCTGGGCGAGATCATCTGCGACACCAACTTTGCCGTGTCCGAGACCAAGATCGACATGCGCAAAACCATCCAGGCCTTGAACGGCCAGGTCAACATTGGCTACCACACCTATGCCAAGTTGCCCTTGGCCGCTGTGGTGAATTGCATGCTGGAACGCGTGCCGGGACCGGACAAGGCCTTCCATGTGACACCGCAGGTGTTCCCTATGGGCCTGGTTGAAGATGCACAAAGCATCACCCCCACCGACATTGCCACCGCCGTCAATGACCTGATGGCCGCGCACGGCAAGATGCCGATCGCGTCTGACATGGGAGACTGCCTGTTCACCGCCATGGAGATCAAGCACACCGCGTTGGTGGCCCCCGGCTACTACGCCACCATGGGTTTTGGCGTGCCCGCCGGACTGGGCTTGCAAGCCGCTACCGGTGAACGCCCGCTGATTCTGGTGGGTGACGGTGCGTTCCAGATGACCGGCTGGGAACTGGGCAACTGCCGCCGCTACGGCTGGGACCCGATCGTG
>JBGSRY010000609.1:0-3257 GCA_041737325.1 Rhodoferax sp.
AGGGTCAGCGCCAGCATCAAACCGGGTCGGGTCGGCACGATGTACACCGTGCGGTGGGTCAGGGTCAGGTGATCGGCAAGCGGCACGCGGCTTTGCAGCCAGCGCTCAAAACGCAGCCTGAAAAACGAAAGGTTCAAGGTAACGCCACCGCATCCAGCATGGCTGCGACCTGCGCCAGGGCATCGCACCCGCCGTCGCCGCACGGGGTTAAACGGTGTGCGATGGTTTGCGGCAGGATCGCGCGCACGTCGTCCGGGGCCACAAAGTTGCGGCCATTGAGCAGGGCACAGGCCTTGGCAGCGCGCAGCAGCGCCATGGCGGCACGTGGGCTCAAGCCCTGCACAAACCACTGGCCACTGCGGCTGGCGGCCACCAGGTCTTGGACGTAGTCGAGCAGGGCGCTTGAGGTGTGCACCGCCAGCACTTGGCGTTGCAGTTCGGCCAGTTCGGCGGCGTTCAAGGCGCAGGGCAGGGCATCCACCAACGCCCGCCGGTCATCGCCCGCCAGCAGTTGGCGCTCGGCGGCCCGGTCGGGGTAGCCGATGGAGATACGCATTAAAAACCGGTCCAGCTGCGACTCGGGCAGGGCATAAGTGCCCAGTTGGTCATGCGGGTTTTGCGTGGCGATGACAAAAAAGGGTGCGGGCAAGGGGCGCGTTTGGCCTTCGATGGTGACCTGCTTTTCTTCCATGGCCTCAAGCAAAGCGCTTTGCGTTTTGGGACTGGCGCGGTTGATTTCGTCAGCCAGCAGCACTTGGGCAAACAGGGGGCCGGGGTAGAAGACAAATTTTTCCTGGCCGCGCTCATACACCGACACGCCCGAGAGGTCGCTGGGCATCAGGTCGGCGGTGAATTGCACACGTGAAAACTGCAGGCCAAACGTGCGCGCCAGGGCGTGCGCCAGGGTGGTTTTGCCCACCCCTGGCACATCTTCAATCAGCAGGTGGCCACCGGCCAGCAGGCAGGCCACGCAGTCCTGGACTTGGCCGGGCTTGCCCACCAGCACCGTGTTAAGCTGGCTAAGTAGTGTTGTAAGCTTTTCTTGGGTGTTCATGGACTAACCTTACCAAAATAATTCAGGTGGAGACGATTGCAAATGACGATGACCGGATTTTTTACGCACCCCAGTTGCCGCAAACACGAAATGATGCTGGGTCACCCCGAATGCCCCGAGCGGCTGGATGCGATTGATGACCGCTTAATGGCCTCTGGCCTGGACATTGCGCTGGAGCACCGCACCGCCACTGCCGCGTCGGTGACCGACATCGAGTTGGCCCATGACCGCATGTACGTGGCGGCCATCCGGGGCCTGAACGCCGAGCTGAAAGAGCAAATTGCCGCTGGTGGCGCTGACACGCTGCAAATTGATCCCGACACCTGCATCAACATGTACACCTGGGAGGCCGCGCTGAACGCTGCCGGTGCGGCCATTGATGCCACCGACGCGGTGATTGCGGGTGAAATGCCCAACGCGTTTTGCTCCATCCGCCCGCCAGGGCATCACGCCACCCACAACGCGTCGATGGGTTTTTGTTTTTTCAACAATGTGGCGATTGCGGCCAAGTACGCGCTGGAGCGCCATAACCTCAAACGCGTGGCCATTGTTGACTTTGACGTGCACCACGGCAACGGTACCGAAGACATTGTCAAAGACGATGCGCGCATTTTGATGGTGAGTTTTTACCAGCACCCTTTTTACCCCATGGATTGGGTTCATTCTGGTGCCCAAAATCTGGTCAATTTGCCGGTGCCGGCCTACACCAAAGGCATGGACATTCGCGAGATGATCGAAGCCGCCTGGATACCACGGCTGGAAGAATTCAAGCCTGAGATGATCTTTATCAGCGCCGGTTTTGATGCCCACCGCGAAGACGACATGGGCCAGCTTGGCCTGGTGGAGCAAGACTACGCCTGGATCACCAGCCGCATCATGGATGTGGCGCGCCACCACGCCAAAGGGCGCATTGTGAGTTGTCTGGAAGGTGGCTATGTGATGAGTCCACTGGGGCGCAGTGTGGAGGCGCATATTCGGGTGCTGGCCGATGTCTGAACCGGTTTTTACCGACCTGGAAAGCTGGCTCCAGGCCCTGACGCAAACCCGTGTGCTGATTGAGCTGGGGGCATTGCTGCTGTGCGTGTTGCTGGCCTGGCAAATAGCCAAGCTGGTGTCGCGGGCGTTTGTCGAGCGCGAGCACAACAGCATCATGTTTGGTCGGCGCATTGTCGATGGCGTGCTGTTCCCGGCCCTGTTGCTGTGCCTGGCTTATGCGGCGCGCAAGCTGTTGTTGCACAGCATGCCGCTGGCGCTGTTCAAGCTGGCGATACCCGTGCTGTTGTCACTGCTGGCGATTCGCCTGGGTGTGAAGGTACTGCAAGCGGCGTTCAGCGAAACCCCGGCCATCCGGCTGCTGGAGCGCAGCATTTCATGGCTGGCATGGCTTGCCATGGTGCTGTGGGTGAGTGGCTTGCTGCCGCTGGTGATGGAAGAACTCGACCAGATCAGCTGGAAGGTGGGGGCCAGCACCTTGTCGGTGCGCAAGATCATTGAAGGCACGCTCACTGCCGGGCTGGTGCTGATCATCACGCTGTGGATTTCTTCGGCCATCGAGGCCAAATTGCTGCGCCGGGCCACCGGCGGTGAACTGAGCCTGCGCAAGGCGTTCAGCAACGCGGCGCGTGCCTTGCTGATGTCTGTGGGCTTGTTGCTGGCCTTGTCGGCGGTGGGCATTGACCTGACGGCGTTGTCGGTGTTGGGCGGTGCCATTGGGGTGGGCATCGGCTTTGGTTTGCAAAAGCTGGCGGCCAATTACGTCTCTGGCTTTGTGATTCTGGCCGAGCGCAGCATGCGCATTGGCGACAGTGTCACGGTGGACAACTTCAGCGGGGTCATCACCGAAATCAACGCGCGCTACACCGTGATTCGTTCGCTTTCCGGGCGCGAATCGATTGTGCCCAACGAGCTGCTGATCACCAACCGGGTCGAAAACCTGTCGCTGGCTGACCCCAGGGTGTGGCAGTTCACCACGGTGTCGGTGGGCTATGACAGCGATGTGGAGCTGGTGACGCGGTTGCTGCTGCAAGCGGCAGCATCACAGAGCCGGGTGCTCAAAGACGCTGCGCCATCGGTGGCGTTGATGAACTTTGGTGCCGATGGCCTGGAGTTTCGTTTGGGCTATTGGATGGGCGACCCCGAAAATGGCAGCGACAACCTGCGTTCATTGGTGAATCTGGAAATTTTGCGCTTGCTGCGCGCGCAC
>JBGSRY010000014.1:0-4206 GCA_041737325.1 Rhodoferax sp.
ACTTCAATTTGTTCACCGTGTTCATCCCGGTGTATGTGTTTCTGGCACTGCCCGTGGCCAGTGCACTGGCCAACGACCCGCAGCGGTTTTTGGAACGCAACGCCAAACTGCAGTGGGGCATCATGGTGTGCATTTATGGCATGAGCCATGTACCGGCGTTGCTGTTGCTGGACTTTCCACACTACGACAAAAAGAACGCCTTTTTGGTTTTCTTTTTGGTGCTGGTGGTGCAAACCTGCATGGTCACCCAACACCTGGTGGCACGCCGGTTGGTGCGCTTGGGGCGGCCACCGGCAGCACCGCAGATCAGCCAGAGCTTCAGCTGGCGCGCCTGGTGGGCGGGCATGGCGGCAGGCAGTTTGCTGGGGGCGCTGCTGGCGGGCATCACGCCGTTTGTGCCGGGGCAGGCCTTTGCCCAGGCCTTCATTGCCTGCGCGGCTGGGTCGCTGGGGCATTTGGTCATGAAAGCGTTGAAGCGCGACCGTGGCATCCCGATCTGGCGCGGCCAGGGCAAGGCCGTGACCGGGGCCGGTGGCATGCTGGACCGGGTCGATTCGCTGTGCTTTGCTGCACCGGTTTTCTTTCATTCGGTTAGATGGTATTTTGGCTTGTAGCCCTTGATAAATAAGCGTTGTCAGCTCTTTAAAAAATAGCAATGAGAATCTTAGGCATTGACCCTGGCTTGCGCACCACCGGCTTTGGTGTGGTGGATGTGCAGGGCTCTGAACTCACGTATGTGGCCAGTGGCACCATCAGCACCACCAAGATCGAAAAAGACCAGCTCCCGGCACGCCTGAAAGTGCTGTTTGACGGCATTCGTGAAGTGGTGGCACGCTATGAGCCCGATGCCGCCTCGGTCGAGATTGTGTTTGTCAACGTCAACCCGCAGTCAACCCTGCTGCTGGGCCAAGCGCGTGGTGCGGCGGTGACGGCGCTGGTGGCCAGTGACTTGCCGGTGGCCGAATACACCGCCTTGCAAATGAAACAAGCGGTGGTGGGCTATGGCCGCGCTGACAAAACGCAAATTCAAGAAATGGTGCGCCGCTTGCTGAACCTGCCCGGTTTGCCCGGGCCTGATGCGGCCGACGCGCTGGGCCTGGCCATCACCCACGCCCATGCCGCCAATTCAATTGCCCGGCTGAGTCAGGCCAAAGGCTTGGGCGGGGTGCAAATCCAGACGCAAAAAGCCGCCTACAAGGCCGGGCGCAGCCGCTGAGTCAGCGCTAAACCACCCGCTCCAGAATCAGCACGGCAAAGAAGCCAAACGCGCTCAGCAATGCCCATTTCAGCACCACCCAGCCATAGCGTTTGAAGCGCGGGTCTCCCGTGCCGGCGTAAAAGCCAAACGACACCAGCGCGGCCAACAGCATCAACAAAACCAGCCAGCGAAACAGCAGCATGGTGCGCCTTGTGGGTGCGGTGAATTACCAGGCGCGTGCCAACTGGGCAAAGCCAGCCGGGGCCAATTTTTCGTTGTCAAACGTCACCACGTCCCAGGCCTCGGTGTGGTTCAGCAGTTCACGCAGCAGCAGGTTGTTGAGCGCGTGACCGGAGCGAAACGCGCTGTAGCTGGCCAGCAGTGGCTTGCCCACCAGGTACAGGTCGCCCATGGCATCGAGGATTTTGTGCTTCACAAACTCATCGTCATAGCGCAGGCCACCGGCGTTGAGCACCTTGTAGTCGTCCATCACGATGGCGTTGTCCAGCCCACCGCCCAGCGCCAGGCCGTTGGCGCGCATCATTTCCACATCTTTGGTAAAACCAAAGGTGCGGGCGCGGGCAATGTCTTTGGAATACGAGCCGGTGCTCATGTCAAACAGCACCCGCTGCCCGGTGGAGTCCACCGCCGGGTGGCTGAAGTCAATCTCGAAACTGAGCTGGTAGCCGTGGTACGGGGCCAGCCGCGCCCATTTCACGTTGTCGCCTTCACCCTGGCGGATTTCCACCGGTTTGAGCAGTCGGATAAAGCGCCGTGGCGCTTCCTGAAACACGATGCCGGCGCTTTGCAGCAAAAATACAAACGAGGCCGCCGAGCCGTCCAGAATTGGCACTTCTTCAGCGGTGATGTCTACATACAGGTTGTCCACACCCAAGCCCGCGCAGGCCGACATCAAATGCTCTACCGTGTGCACCTTGGCATCGCCGCTGGAAATGGTGGAGGCCATGCGGGTGTCCGTGACAGCCGTGGCAGACACCACAATGTCCACCGGATCAGGCAAGTCCACGCGGCGAAACACAATGCCAGTGTCAGGAGCCGCCGGGCGCAAGGTGATCTCCACCCGCTGGCCGCTGTGTAAGCCCACGCCCACGGCGCGGGTCAAAGTTTTGAGGGTTCGTTGTTTGAGCACGCGTCTATTGTAAAAGTTAGGCGAGGCCGACGCAGCACCCCGCTGCGCGGCTGTCCTTTGCCTTAGTCGGCCTGCTTGCGCAAAAACGCCGGAATCTCAAAGTCGTCCATGCCGCCGCTGGACAGGGCATCGACCTTGGCCGCGGCGCTGGTGCGGTCGCGGGTGCGCCAGACGCTGGGGGTAGCCATGGAGCCGTAGTCGGGTTGTGCACGACCCATGGCCGTGCCTGCCATCATGCCCGTCGTCTGGTTCAGGTTGACCGGGTTGTCCAGTGTGGGCACATTGAAAGGCACGTTGTCGGTGCCGGTGCGCAGCACAGTTTGCGGCTGGCTGCTGGGCATGACTTGCAGTTTCGGACGGGAACGGCTCAGGCCGGTGGCCACCACGGTGACACGGATCTGGTCGCCTAAATTGTCGTCATAGGCCGTGCCGTAAATCACGTGTGCGTCTGGCGAAGCGTAGGCGCGGATGGTGTTCATGGCCAGTTTCGATTCAGACAATTTCAGCGAGCCCTTGGCCGCACTGATCAGCACCAGCACGCCTTTGGCTCCGGACAAGTCAATGCCCTCCAGCAGCGGGCAGGCCACAGCCTGTTCGGCGGCAATGCGGGCGCGGTCCGGGCCAGCGGCCACGGCTGTGCCCATCATGGCTTTGCCGGGCTCACCCATGACCGTGCGCACGTCTTCAAAGTCGACGTTCACATGGCCAGGCACGTTGATGATTTCGGCAATGCCGCCCACGGCGTTTTTCAGCACGTCGTTGGCATGGGCAAAGGCTTCGTCTTGCGTGGCATCGTCGCCCAGCACTTCCAGCAGTTTTTCATTCAGCACCACGATCAGGCTGTCCACGTTGGCTTCCAGCTCGGCCAGGCCGCCGTCGGCGTTGTCCATGCGGCGCTTGCCTTCAAACTCAAACGGTTTGGTGACCACGCCCACGGTCAGGATGCCCATCTCACGGGCCACACGGGCAATCACGGGGGCGGCCCCGGTGCCCGTGCCGCCGCCCATGCCAGCGGTGATGAACAGCATGTGTGCGCCGTCAATGGCGGCGCGGATGTCTTCCACGGCCAGCTCAGCCGCTTCACGTGCTTTCTCGGGCTTGCTGCCTGCGCCCAGGCCCGTGCTGCCAAGCTGGATCAGGCGGTGCGCATCGCTGCGGTTCAGGGCTTGGGCATCGGTGTTGGCGCAAATGAATTCCACGCCTTGTACGGCGCTGGCAATCATGTGGCCGACCGCGTTGCCGCCGCCACCACCCACGCCGATGACTTTGATTTGTGTGCCTTGGTTAAAGGCTTCTTCGTCGATGAGTTCAATTGACATGGTGTGCTCCTTGGGGTTTGAATGCTGAAAAATAAATAAAAAAATGAGTCTGAAAAACAGCTGTTGGATCGGGCGGCGGGGCAGCGCATCGCCATCGTCGTGGGGGGCCGGCACGGCTGCGCCAAAGTGCATGTGTCATGGTCAGAAGTTCCCCACAATCCAGTCCTTGAGGCTGCCAAAAGCAGACTTCATCGAGCCGTTCTTTTGTGACACTTTGAAGCCGCGCAGGTGCGCCAGGCGCGCCTCTTCCATCAGCCCCATCACGGTGGCGGCGCGGGGTTGCGCCACCATGTCCGACAGCGCCCCCCGGTATTTGGGAATGCCGCGACGCACCGGTTTCAAAAAGATGTCTTCACCCAGCTCGACCATGCCCGGCATGATGGCGCTGCCCCCGGTGAGCACAATGCCGCTGGAGAGCATTTCTTCATAGCCCGAGTCACGCATCACCTGGTGCACCAGGCTGAAGATTTCTTCTACCCGTGGCTCAATCACCCCGGCCAGCGCCTGGCGGCTGAGCATGCGCGGGCCGCGGTCACAGA
>JBGSRY010000038.1:0-2811 GCA_041737325.1 Rhodoferax sp.
AAGTGACGCTGGATCAGATCAAAGCCCACATCCAGGAACTGGCTGCCAGCTATGAAAAACCGGCTGAAGTTGAGCGTTGGTATCTGGGTGACAACAGCCGCATGGCTGAAGTAGAAGGCATTGTGCTGGAAAACAATGTGACCGATTTTGTGCTCTCCAAAGCCAAAGTGTCTGAAAAATCAGTGACGTTTGATGAGTTGATGGCGCAAAACTAAACGCAGTTTGCCGCTTTGAACGGTTCACCATGGGGCTTGAGCCGGACACTTGTAGTCCGGCAGTCAAGCCCCATTTGCGTTGAGGCCATGTTTTTTAGCTACAGTAGCGTCACATTTCTGGAGTCAAGATGAAGTTTCAAATGAATGCAATGGACACCCAAGGCCTGGGCATGGTGCCCATGGTGATCGAGCAGTCTGGTCGTGGCGAACGGTCTTACGATATTTACTCACGTCTGCTCAAAGAACGTGTGATTTTTCTGGTGGGCCCGGTGAATGACTACGTGGCCAACCTGGTGGTGGCGCAATTGCTGTTTTTGGAGAGTGAAAATCCTGACAAGGACATTTCTTTCTACATCAATTCACCCGGTGGTTCGGTGAGTGCTGGCATGGCGATTTACGACACCATGAACTTCATCAAACCGCAAGTGTCAACCTTGTGCACCGGCATGGCGGCCAGCATGGGCGCTTTCTTGCTGGCGGCGGGAGAAAAAGGCAAACGCTTTGCGCTGCCCAATTCCAAAATCATGATTCATCAGCCTTCTGGCGGTAGCCAGGGGCAGGCGACCGAGATCGAAATTGCGGCGCGTGAAATTTTGAAAACCCGTGAGCAATTGAACAAAATCCTGGCGGAACGCACCGGGCAACCCCTGGAGCGCATTGAGCGTGACACCGAGCGTGACTACTACATGTCGGCCGACGAGTGCCAAGCATATGGTCTGATTGACCAGGTTATTTCTAAAAGGGCGTAGTTGTCATGGCCGAAAAAAAAGGCACCTCGGGCGAGAAAACACTGTACTGCTCGTTTTGCGGCAAGAGTCAGCACGAAGTTAAAAAACTGATCGCTGGTCCGTCGGTGTTTGTGTGCGATGAGTGTATTGATTTATGCAACGAAATCATTCGTGACGAGTTGCCGGCAACCACTGAGACTGCGGCCAAAAGTGAGCTGCCCACACCGGCAGAAATCAAGGCCAACCTTGACAACTATGTGATCGGGCAAGAGACTGCGAAACGCATTTTGGCGGTAGCGGTCTACAACCATTACAAACGGCTCCGGTATCAGGAAAAGTCCGCCAAGGACGATGTAGAACTGTCCAAAAGCAATATCTTGCTGATTGGCCCCACGGGTTCCGGCAAAACGCTGCTGGCACAAACGCTGGCGCGCATGCTGGACGTGCCATTTGTCATGGCCGATGCCACGACCTTGACCGAAGCGGGTTATGTGGGCGAAGACGTTGAAAACATCGTGCTGAAGCTGTTGCAAAGCTGTAACTACGAGGTGGAGCGGGCACAGCGCGGCATTGTCTATATTGATGAAATTGACAAGATTTCACGCAAGTCAGACAACCCATCCATCACCCGCGACGTATCGGGTGAGGGGGTGCAACAAGCCCTGCTCAAGCTGATCGAAGGCACCATGGCCAGTGTGCCGCCCCAAGGCGGGCGCAAGCACCCGAACCAGGATTTTGTCCAGGTTGACACCACCAACATTCTGTTCATTTGTGGTGGCGCGTTTGCAGGTCTTGAAAAGGTCATTGACAACCGTACAGAGTCGTCCGGTATTGGCTTTGGCGCTGCCGTCAAGAGCAAGCAAAATCGCAACCTGACGGAAGTTTTCAAGGAAGTCGAGCCCGAAGACTTGATCAAGTTTGGTCTGATTCCTGAATTGGTGGGCCGCATGCCTGTGGTTGCGACGCTGGGTGAACTCAGTGAAGAAACCCTGGTGCAAATTTTGACTGAGCCCAAAAATGCGCTGGTCAAGCAGTACAGCAAATTGCTGTCAATGGAAGGCGTTGACCTGGAAATTCGCCCTAACGCGTTGAAAGCCATTGCCAAAAAGGCGCTGGCACGCAAAACAGGTGCCCGTGGTTTGCGTTCCATTCTTGAACAAACCTTGATTGACACCATGTTTGATCTGCCCAACACCTCTAATGTCGAAAAAGTGGTGATTGATGAGTCCACCATTGATGAAAACAAAGCGCCGTTGCTGGTTTACCGCGAGCTTGCCAAAAAGGCTTGAGTTGATCGGTCTTTGAGTGCTTTTTGGCGGGTTCAAGACCGCATGCACTCAAGACAATGGATTGCCGCCTGAAAAGCGGCAAATTGGTTCACTATCCAACAGGTTTCAAAAGGACGTTTTATGTCTGGTCAGCCCCCACTGCCTGCTACCCCCATTGATTTGCCACTGCTGCCGCTGCGTGATGTGGTGGTGTTTCCGCACATGGTGATTCCGTTGTTTGTCGGTCGTCCCAAAAGCATCAAGGCACTCGAGGCGGCCATGGCTGCCGACCGCCGCATCATGCTCGTGGCGCAAAAAGCTGCGGCCAAAGATGACCCTGCCGTCACTGACATGTTTGACATGGGGTGTGTGTCGACCATTTTGCAAATGCTCAAGTTGCCCGACGGCACCGTCAAGGTGTTGGTCGAAGGGCAGCAACGTGCCACCGTCACGCACATTGAAGATGGTGAACTGCTGTTCACTGCCACGGTGGTCCCCGTCGAAGCTGTGGCAGAACCCAGCACCAAATCGCGTGCCAAAGCCAGTGAAATTGAAGCCCTGCGCCGGGCGGTGATGCAGCAGTTTGACCAGTACGTCAAA
>JBGSRY010000040.1:0-5669 GCA_041737325.1 Rhodoferax sp.
CAGCACCAGCATCACGTCGATCAGCGGTGTCATGTTGATGTCGCTCATGGGTTGCGAGCCCGCTGTGCGATCCAGGCGACCAAAGGACATGACGGGCCTGTGCTTTCAGTGCTTGAGCGCGGTGGCGGTGCTGCCCAACTCACGCAGGTCACGGGCAAAACCTTCGAGCTCGGCCTCGATGCGCGCCACGGCCCGTCCCATCACGTTGTACGCCAGCACCGCCGGAATCGCCACCATCAGGCCAGCCGCCGTCATGATCAACGACTCGCCCACCGGCCCGGAGATTTTGTCAATGGTGACCTGGCCCGCGCTGGCAATGCCCATCAGTGCATGGTAGATGCCCCACACCGTACCCAGCAACCCGACAAACGGGGCAGTGGCCCCGACGGTGGCCAGCAACACCTGACCATGCTGCAACTTGGTCAGGGCCAACTGCAGTGCGCTACGCAACACACGGGTGAGCTGTTGCGCCCGGCTTCCGGCATCAGCCAAGGTTCCAATTGCTTCTATTTTTGTAGCTTCAACCATAGGTAAAACAAGGGCTTCACGGTCAAAAGCCTTAATTTTTTGCAGAGCTTCATCCACACTGGCCGATTGCCAGAATGCGGCCACGCAGCGCGCCACATCACGGCTGGCGCGCTGCAGCAGCCACGACTTCCACAAAATCACCACCCAACTGCCCACCGACATGGCCAGCAGCAGCAGGGCCACACCCCGCGTCAGCGCATCACCTTGCCAAAAAAATTGTGCCAGGTTCATTTCAGGCTCAACACATCAGCCATGTCAAACAGACCGGTTTGGTGCGCACTTAAAAAGCGCACGGCGCGCAGGCTGCCTTCGGCGTAAGACACCCGGCTGCTGGATTTGTGGCTGATTTCAATGCGCTCGCCAGTGCCGGCAAACAACACCGTGTGGTCACCCACAATGTCACCACCGCGGATCGTGGCAAAACCAATGCTGGACGGATCACGCTCGCCGGTGACCCCTTCGCGGGCATAGACGGCGCAGTCTTTCAGGTCACGCCCCAAAGCGGTGGCCATCACCTCGCCCATTTTCAAAGCCGTGCCGGAGGGTGCGTCAACCTTGTGGCGGTGGTGGGCTTCGATGATTTCAATGTCGTAACCCGTGTTCAGGGCTTTGGCGGCCATTTCCAGCAGCTTCAGGGTGACGTTCACGCCCACGCTCATGTTGGGGGCCATGACGATGGCGATGTGCTTGGCAAGCTCGGCAATCTGCTGTTTTTGCGCGTCACTGAAACCGGTTGTACCAATCACCGCGTTCACGCCCAGCTCGCGGCACACCTCCAGGTGTGCCAACGTGCCCTCAGGACGGGTGAAATCGATCAGGGTTTGCGCCCCTTGCAAACCGGCACGCAAGTCAGATTGAATCACCGTGCCGCTGCTGCGTCCCAAAAAGGCGGACGGGTCAGCGCCCAGCGCCGTGCTGGTGGGCACATCCAGCGCGCCACTGAGCTGGCAATCTGGGGCGTTGGACACGGCCTCAATCAGCATGCGCCCCATGCGCCCACTGGCACCAGCCACGCAAATGTTGTGGCAGATCAACTGCGTCATGTGTACTCCCGGCATCAATTGGGTGCGGCTTCAAGCGGCGGATAGCTTGAAGGCAAGGCGGGCAAGGGCTTGGTGGCGACCGGCTTCGGTGGCGTAGCGGTCGCTTTTAAACTTTCTTCGGTCATTTCAAGCACCGGGACTTTATCGGTAGGGCGGCCGGAATCGAGCGAAGCCACGAACTCAGCCTCAGTGGGCAGGGCATCGGCTTGCACCTTGGCCAGTACATCGTCCTTGAAAAACACGGTCACACGGCGCGACTGGGGCTCTTGCCCTTGGCGTTTGAAGGTAAAGACGTAGTCCCAACGATCGGCATGAAACACACTGGTGAGCAAAGGCGAGCCAAGAATGTCGCGCACTTGCGACCGGGCCATGCCTTCTTTGAGCGCCGCGGCTTGTTCGCGCGACACAAAGTTGCCCTGCACAATGTCAATTTTGTAGGGGGTGATCACATTGGCCAGCCGGTTGCTGGCACCGTCAACACTGCTGCAGCCTGCCAGCAGGGCCAGCACCGTGCCAAGTGAACTCAACCAGACGCAACGAGCGAGAGAATCAAACATGGGCAAATCAAGTGACAATAGGAGCTGAACATTGTACTGGCAGCCCCAGCGCCGGGTACGTGCAAGCCCTTACCACGGCCACCCAGTGAGTACCCCATGACCAAGATTGACGAACTTAAAAGCACCGGGCTCAAGGCCACCCTGCCCCGGCTGAAAATTTTGGAGATTTTTCAGACCGGTCAGCAGCGCCACATGACGGCAGAAGACGTGTTCCGTGTCCTGCTCAATGAAGGCGCTGACGTGGGCTTGGCTACGGTGTACCGGGTGTTGGCACAGTTTGAACAGGCTGACATTTTGCTGCGCAGCCATTTTGAGAGTGGTCGGGCCGTTTATGAACTCAACCAGGGCCAGCACCACGACCACTTGGTGTGCCTGGACTGTGGCCGGGTCGAAGAGTTTTTTGATGCCGAGATTGAACAACGCCAGCATGCCATCGCCAAGACCCAAGGCTTTGCCATTGCCGACCATGCGCTGAGCCTGTACGCCCACTGCACGCGCAGCAGTTGCCCACACCGCCCGGCCGCAACTTAAGCCGCTTCGTTCATCGCCTTGCGGTGGCGTTCAACAAATTCTTTGTAGGTATCAACGCCGCGAATTTGCAAAATGGTGTTGCGCACGGCCGCCTCCACCAGCACCGCAATGTTGCGCCCCGCCACCACCTGAATCACCACCTTGCGCACCGGCACGTCAAGCACGTCCTGGGTCAGGGGCTCATAGGGAATGCGCTCGTAGTCACGCTCCATGGTTTCACGCCGCACCAGGTGCACAATGAGCTGCAGGCGTTTTTTGCGGCGCACCGCGGTTTCACCAAAAATGCAGCGGATGTCGAGCAACCCAATACCGCGCACCTCCAGCAAATTCAACAGCAATTCGGGGCAGCGCCCCTCGATCGTGTCCTGGTTGATGCGGTACAAATCAACCGCATCGTCCGCCACCAGACCATTGCCGCGTGAGATCAGCTCCAGTCCCAGTTCACTCTTGCCCAGCCCGGATTCGCCGGTGATCAAAACGCCCAACCCCAAAATGTCCATGAACACGCCGTGCATGGTGCTGCGGTCAGCAAAGTGCTTGGACAAATAGGCACGCAACACGTCAATCACAAAGGCCGAAGAGCCCTCTGTGGCAAACATCGGAATCTGCGCCCGCTCGCACATTGACAACAGCGACTCGGGCGCAGTTTGCCCGTCCGCCAACACCAGCACCGGCGGCTCCAGCGTGACGATGCGGGCGATGCGCCGGGAACAATCATCTGCCGTGGCATTGGTCAGGTACGCCACCTCGCGCTCACCCAAAATTTGCACACGGTAGGGATGAATGTAGTTGAGGTAGCCAACCAGGTCAGCACCCGAGCGTGCCGCGCTCACGGCCACTTCATCAAAGCGCCGCTCTGAGGCACCCAAACCGGCCACCCACTCCCAGCGCAAGTTGGCACGAAAAGCTTCAAACAACACATCGGCACTGATCACATTGGGTTTCACAGCCAGTTTCCCGTCTAAAAAATGAAAGGGGTCAGGCTCAAGCCACCTGATCGGACTGCCAGTTGGCAATCAGCTGGTGCAGCTGGGCGGCATCTGCACTGGCACTGAGCTGAACACGCAACTCGGCATCACTGAGCATCTCTGCAATTTCGGACAAAATTTCAAGGTGTTTTTGGGTTGCCGCTTCAGGCACCAGCAAAAAAATCATCAGCGAAACCGGCAGTTCATCAGGCGCTTCAAAACCGATCGGCTGTGCCAACTGGAATACCGCCGCCAGCGGCGACTTCAGGCCCTTGATGCGGCCATGCGGAATGGCCACGCCATGCCCCAAACCGGTTGAACCCAGGCGCTCACGCGAAAACAGACTGTCGGTCACCAGTGCCCGGCTCAGGCCCTGGAGGTTTTCAAACAACAAGCCAGCTTCTTCAAAAGCCCTTTTTTTGCTGGACACATCCACCTGCACAAGCACCTGTGCCGGAGAAAGAATAGACGCGAGTCGGTTCATAGTGGTTCTTTAATGCTGCGCTGCCACATTTGGGCGCAAAAAAAGCCGCTCGCACCAGCGGGCGGCTTGGCAGAGTTTAAATTACATCAGCCGTTTGGCGGCATCATGGTGATGAGATTGCAGGCGGTCTTTGTGGCGCACCACCTGGCGGTCGAGCTTGTCAACCAATTCGTCTACCGCCGCATACAGGTCGGTATGGGCACTTTCGGCAAACAATTCAATGCCTTTGATGTAAATATTGCACTCTGCTTTTTGTCTGCGCTCCTTTTCTTTCAGGTTCTCCAGGGTCAGCAACACCTTGACATCTACCACCTGATCAAAATGCCGCTTGATGCGATCAAGCTTGGACGTGACGTAGGTACGTAAAGACGGGGTAACTTCCAGATGGTGACCACTGATCGTCAAGTTCATAAAAAGCCTCCTAAAAGTCTCAGGGTGAAATGGTTGCCAACCCCACGCTGACAACCGGAAAAAACGGGGTACTTGGGGTCACTATGCCCGGGCTTCCCATTTATTGCAATGCTTTTTATTGATGCAATGCAGCATCCTGCGGCTTTGCGACCTGCCCTGAAGTTGACGGGCTGGCGGCGATGCCATAATCCGAAGAGCTCATTACAGGACACCTTGCCTTGGACAACTACCCCAGTTGGTAGCTTTCATCTCCCGGCCATGCATCAGGAGGTGAAAGCCACCCCACTTCACCACCAGATGCAAAATCACAATTGGGAGTGAGCCCATGCTCAACATCTTTACCCTCGCCAACGGTCGCCTGTTCCAGGAAGAAATTGAATCGCTGGAAGAGTTGTCGCGTTTTCAGCCGATCTGGGTTGACCTTGAATCCCCCACCCTGGAAGAAAAGCGCTGGGTCAAACAGTATTACGGCCTGTCCATCCCCGAGGATGCGATGGACGAAGACATTGAAGAATCGGCCCGGTTTTACAAAGAAGACAACGGCGAGCTGCACATTCGCAGCGACTTTTTGGTGGCTGACGAAGATGATCCGCACACGGTGCGGGTGGCATTTATTCTCAACATGGACAACGCCGAACTCAAAAGCCGGGGCGTGTTGTTCTCGATTCACGACGAAGATGTGCCGGTGTTTCGCCTGCTGCGCATGCGCGCCCGGCGCGCCCCAGGCTTGATTGAAGATGCCAAAGAGGTGCTGCTGAAGCTGTTTGACGCGGATGCCGAATATTCAGCCGATACGCTGGAAGAAATTTACGACGAACTGGAAAAAGCCAGCGCCAAAGTGCTCTCTGGCGATGTGACCGATGCCCTGGCCGGTGAGGTGCTGGGTGCCATTGCCCGCCACGAAGACATGAGCGGGCGGATTCGCCGCAACGCCATGGACACCCGGCGTGCCGTGAGCTTCATGATGCGCACCAAAATGCTCAACAGTGACCAGTTTGAGGAAGCCCGCCAGATTTTGCGCGACATTGATTCGCTCGACTCACACACCGCGTTTTTGTTCGACAAAATCAACTTTTTGATGGATGCTACGGTCGGTTTCATCAACATCAACCAGAACAAGATCATCAAGATTTTCTCAGTGGCCAGC
>JBGSRY010000047.1:0-2490 GCA_041737325.1 Rhodoferax sp.
GGTTGGCAAACGCCAGCGTGATCATGCCGCCTGAGCGCTGGTTGTCGATGTCAGCATCCGTGTTTTCATTGATGCGATCGCAACTGGCTTCAATGCCCTTGAGTACACGCTCTGCCACATCCAGGAATTCTGAGTCGGTCATTACAATTTCACCATGCTGTTGATTTCTCAAATTCTAGTGCGCCCCCTTGTCCTTGGTGGCGTTACGGTCGCTCTGGTGGCCTGTGGGCAGCAAGGGCCTCTGTACTTGCCGCAAACCGGCCAGTCCCACCGCGCCACCCTACCTGAATCCTTGTTGCCCACACGGGGTGTCCAAACCCCTTCTGTACCCCCCGCCACCACTGCGTCTGCTGCGCAACATCCATGAATTCAAAACACTTGCCTGGTCACCCTCACTTTGCCTATCGGGGCCACGAACTGTTTGCCGACGCATGCAGCCTGAGCACCTTGGCACAACAACACGGCACGCCGCTGTTTGTTTATTCAAAAGCCTCCATGCTGGAAGCTTTGGCCGCTTACCAGCGCGGTTTTGCCGGCCGACAAGTGCAAATTTGCTACGCCATGAAAGCCAATTCCACACTCGGTGTGATCCAGCTTTTTGCGCAAGCCGGCTGCGGCTTTGACGTGGTATCGCTGGGTGAAATGACCCGTGTGCTGGCGGCTGGTGGTCAGGCCAGCAACATCATTTTTTCAGGGGTTGGCAAAACCCGCACTGAAATGCGCGCCGCACTGCAAGCGGGCATTGGCTGTTTCAATGTGGAGAGTGAGTCCGAACTGGAGGTGCTCAGCGAAGTCGCTCAAAGTCTGGGCCTGCGCGCCCCAGTGAGCATCCGCGTCAACCCCAATGTGGACCCGCAAACGCATCCCTACATTTCCACCGGCCTCAAAGGCAATAAATTTGGCATTGCGCATGAACGCGTGCTGCAAACTTACCAGCGTGCCGCGGCACTACCCGGTTTGCAGGTGCTGGGCATAGACTGCCACATCGGCTCACAAATCACGCAAGCCGCACCGTACCTGGATGCCATGGACCGGATGCTCGACCTGGTGCAGACCATTGAGGCTGCCGGTGTGCCGTTGCACCACCTTGACCTGGGCGGCGGCCTGGGCATCAATTACAACGGCGAAACGCCGCCTGATGCGGATCAGCTGTGGCAACAATTGCTGGCCAAACTGGATGCACGTGGCTATGGTCAACGGGCCTTGATGGTTGAGCCGGGGCGCTCGCTGGTGGGCAATGCCGGCCTGTGCGTGACCGAAGTGCTATACCTGAAACCAGGTGAGCAAAAGAACTTCATGGTGGTGGATGCAGCCATGAACGACCTGCCGCGCCCGGCCATGTACCAGGCCTACCACCAGATCGTGCCCCTGAAGCCGCGCGAAACAGCAACAGATACCTGGGAAGTGGTTGGTCCGATTTGCGAAAGCGGTGACTGGATCGGCCACGACCGTCGCCTGAATGCGCAGCCAGGCGACCTGTTGGCCGTGCTGTCGGCTGGGGCTTACTGCATGAGCATGTCCAGCAACTACAACACCCGCAACCGGGCGGCTGAAGTGCTGGTCGATGGCGCACACAGCTACCTCATCCGCGAACGCGAAAGCTATGCCGACCAAATGCGCCTGGAACACCTGCCACACACTTCAGAAACCGTACCCAACGCCGCCAAGATTGCGTTGTAACAGCCTAAAATGCTATTATTTTTATAGCTTTTTACCCTTTAAACAAAAGGGCTACATGCGTTTTTTATTAAAATAAAACCAAACACGCCAACCCAGCAACAGCAGCAGCACGCCGGCATAAACCAGCACATCGGCAAAGTCATTTTTCGCGGCACGCATCCAGAAGAAATGCAGCATGGCCAACCCGGCAACGGCGTACACCGCACGGTGCAAACGCTGCCAGTTTTTGCCACCCAGTGCCTTGATCGCCCGGTTGAACGAGGTCAGCGCCAGGCTGGTGAGCAGCACAAAGGCGCTGAACCCGACCAGGATAAAAGGCCGTTTGGCAATGTCCCGGCCGATGTCTGTGACTTCAAACCCCATGTCAAAACCGCTGTAACTCAGCACATGCAGCAGCACATAAAAATAGGCGAACAGACCCAACATGCGCCGAAACCGCGCCCACGCCGCTTGGCCGGAGAGGATTCGCAAGGGTGTCACCGCCAGCACCACGCACAACATGCGCAAACTCCAATCCCCAGTGGCACGTACCAACGCTTGCGCCGGGTTGGCTCCCAATTGATCAAACACCACCGCCCACACCAACTGGGCCAATGGCAGCAGGGCCAGCACAAACACCACCGGTTTGACCCAGGGATGCAGCGCCCACGACAGGGCACGGGGCAACCGGTCTGACCTTGCCGCCGTGACCATCAAAAGTACTTTTTCAAATCCATCCCTGCATACAACTGCCCAACCTGCGCTTCGTAGCCGTTGAACATCAGGGTTTTGCGTTTTTTGGAAAACAAACCGTCTTCACCAATGCGCCGT
>JBGSRY010000089.1:0-2765 GCA_041737325.1 Rhodoferax sp.
CGGGTCAACCGTCACCGGCAGTTGCCCAGGTGGCAGCGCCAGCATGGCCCAGTATTGGCCGCGTGCCCAGGTGCGCTCAAAAGTCGCCAGCGACATCTCCATGCGCGCGGTGCGCCCGGAATGCAGCCGCAGCACTTGGCGATCGCGGTCATAGCCCATCACCACCGCGTAATGCCACACCGGGTAAATTGGCAGTGACAGGTTCATGAATACCAGCGCCGGGTGACCAGCTGCAACTTCGCGCAACAGGTCTTGCACCTGCGGCTTCAGGGGGTAGGCCAACAGGCCCTGGCGGCGGGTGGCAGCCAGCATTTCAGGTTGCAGCGAGCCTTTGCGGCCAGGCAAATACACCTGATCAACCAGCGCATCCGGGGTGATATTGACACCTGCGGCCGCCGCCACCATGGCCAGCGAGGCAGGGCCGCATTCATAGTCTTCCTGCGCGAAAAAAGGGACTTGCGTCAGCTCTGCGTGCGCCGGCAAAGCATCCGGCCAATGGGCATCGAGCTGGGCCATTTGTGGCGTGGCGCAGCCGCCCAAAAGCAGCAGCACCCAAACAAAAACCCCCGTCAGAACGGGGGTTGACAGACGAAAGCCAGGGTGGCTCATCGAACCGAGCGGGTGAACGGAAACACCTTGGTCAAGCCCATGATGTCGGTGACCAGCAGCACAATGAAAACGGTAAACAAAATACCCAGCACATCGCCACCGGCCGGAGCCTGGTCAATGCGGCCTGCCAGTTGCGCCACTTCTGCATCGGACATGGCGGCCACACGCGCTGAAGCGGCTTGCGTGGTCACGCCCTGGCCGAGCATGGCTTGGCGGACTTCGTCACGGGCCAGAAACTGGTTCACCTTGTCACGCGTGGCGGTGCTTGGGGTGACGGTGGGTGCGGTGATTTCTTCGGTGCTCACCATGCGGGCTTGTGCGCCAAGTGGCAAACCGGCGGCGGTGATGCACACCATCAGGCTAACAGAGACGATTTTTTTGAAGCAGTTCATGGGTTCTCTTGGGTGTTGATGCGCAGTCCGGTGCAGACGACGCTTAAGAAGGGTATTAAATCTGCCACCGGTGCGCGGGTCAAAGCCTCTTACACCTTGAAACACCACGTATCCAGCCAGCATTCAGTTGGTGGTGCGGCGCAACGCCATGACCCGCTGGGCAATGGCGGCGCGGTCTGGGTACTGCTCCACGGCGTTGGCGTGCATGGTGTTGGCCAGATAGGTTTCAAGGTCTTCCAGCGCATGGCCGCTGCGGCCGGCTTCAGCGTAGGCCAGGCCGCGGTCGCGGTATTCGGTCCAGGCTTCCGGGAGCAGCACAATCAGCCGGTCAAGCACCGCAATCAGACGTGCCCAGTCTTCTTGTGCGGCGTGAATTTCTTTCAGGTTGTGCAGCATGCGGGCAATCGTGTCGCGGGGTGTGGCCGCCTGCAGGTAAAGCCCCAGCGGCACTTCTTGCTCATCCATCAAGCCACTCACTTGGCGAAAAGGCTCGAGCCGCTCTGACAGGTCTTCACGGCTGAGCGACTGGCCGGTGAGCGGATCCAGCACCACCTGGCCTTCCGACAAGTTGACTTTGACCAAAAAATGTCCCGGAAACGCAATGCCGCGCGCCTTCAGGCCAATGCCCTGCGCCAGTTCCAACCAGATCACGGCCATGGAAATAGGGATGGCCAGCCGGGTGCGCAGCACCACGTGCACAAAGCTGTTGTCGGGATCGGTGTAGTGGTTGAAATTGCCGGCAAAGCCCAGGTCGCGGTACATAAACTGGTTCAGGGTGCGCAGGCATTGCAGCGGCCCGGCATCGGGTGGCAAGCGGCGCGTCAGGCGTGCCAGGAGCTGATCCACATCACCCAGCACTTGCTGCACGGAAAGTTCGGGGTACTCGTCTTGCGCCAGGCTGATGGCCGCTTCAAGCAGCGGAAAATCGGCATCGGCATGCACCAGCGCAGCAAAATACTCCAGCGGGGTTGGTACGTTCAGACTGAGGTTCATGGGCGTGATTGTGTACCAAGGCGGCCAAACCCGGCTTAGCGCCGCAGCAGCTGCCGCAATTTCATGCCAGAGGCCCAGAGGGCAGTAAAATAAATAGCAGCAGAGGCAATAAGTACAAGGGCTAGAAGCCAAATTCGTTTAAAACTCTGGGCACGCAACGCAACCCAATCCACATGCCCGTTGGCCCACATCAAAAACACTGCCAACAGGGCACAGGCGGCCAGCACTTGCAAGCTGAACACGCCCCAACCAGGTTGCGGCTTGTAGCTGCCACGCCTGCGCAAGCCCAGCAACAGCCACAGCGCGTTGACCAGCGCCCCCATGCCAATCGACAAGGTGAGTGCCGCATGGGCGAAATAGGGCACCAGAAAATAATTCAGCACCTGGGTGATCACCAGTACCACCAGCGCCACCTTGACCGGGGTTTTGGTGTCCTGGTTGGCGTAGTAGCCCGGGGCCAACACCTTCAACGCCACCAAGCCGATCAGGCCCACACCCCATCCCATCAGGGCGTGGGTAACCATGCGCACGTCCAGGTCGGTCATGGCACCATAGTGGTAGAGCACCGCTACCAGCGGGGTCGGAAACACCAACAAGGCCACCGCGCACGGCACAGCCAGTACCACCACCAGACGCAGCCCCCAGTCGAGCATGGCCGAATACTCAGCCGTGTCGCCACGGGCGCGCGCCCCGGCCAGTTGCGGCATCAACACCACGCCCAGCGCCACACCCAGCAGGGCGGTGGGGAATTCCATCAAACGGTCGGCATAG
>JBGSRY010000098.1:0-2376 GCA_041737325.1 Rhodoferax sp.
ACGCGGTGGCCGCAGGTGACTTGCGCGTCCAGGTGCAGGTGCAGGGCAACAACGAACTCGGCCAACTGATGCAAGCCTTGGGCGGCATGCGTGACCACCTGGCACGCGTGGTGCAACAGGTCATGTCCGGGGCTGAAAACGTGGCCACCGCCAGCGCCCAGATCGCCCAAGGCAACAACGACCTGAGCGGGCGCACCGAGGAACAAGCCAGCGCGCTGGAACAAACCTCGGCTTCGATGGAAGAACTGGGCAGCACGGTGCAGCAAAACGCGGACAACGCGCACCAGGCCAACCAACTGGCGCAAAACGCCAGCACCGTGGCCATCAAAGGCGGCGAAGTGGTGGGCGAAGTGGTGCACACCATGAAAGACATCAACGACTCGTCACGCAAAATTGCAGCCATCATCAGCGTCATTGATGGCATTGCCTTCCAGACCAACATCCTGGCCCTGAACGCAGCGGTGGAAGCCGCCCGCGCCGGGGAACAAGGCCGTGGTTTTGCCGTGGTGGCTTCAGAGGTGCGCGCGCTGGCTGGCCGCAGTGCCGAGGCCGCCAAAGAAATCAAACAACTCATTGATGCCAGCGTCGAGCGGGTCGAACAGGGCTCGGTGCTGGTCGATCAGGCTGGCCACACCATGACCGAGGTGGTGGGCAGCATCCGCCGGGTGACGGACATTGTGGGCGAAATCAGCTCTTCCAGCACCGAGCAAGCCACCGGCGTGGGACAAGTGGTGGAAGCTGTGGCGCAAATGGACCAAACCACGCAGCAGAATGCGGCCTTGGTGGAAGAAATGGCCGCTGCCGCCGAAAGCCTGCGCAGCCAGGCGCAACAGCTGGTGCAAACCGTTGCCGCTTTTAAGATTTAGAACAATATAGCATGTAGCCCTTATATAATAAGGACTGTCAGCTATTTATAATATAGCACTCACCCGATCGCGAAGCCACCAGACCCTTTTAGACCGGCACAGCCGCTTGCAAGGCCGCGCGGGTTTTGAGCGCTTCCTGGCGTGCTGCGGCAGCAAAGTCGGTGCCGCTGGCGGCATACAAAATGGCGCGCGACGAATTCACCACAATCGGCCCGTTGCTGCGCCAGCCAGCCTTGACGGTGGCTTGCGCATCGCCGCCTTGCGCCCCCACCCCTGGAATCAACAGGGGCAGCGTGGGTGCCAAGGCCCGCACGCGCTCAATTTCTGCCGGGTAGGTAGCGCCCACCACCAGACCCAGTTGGCCATTCAGGTTCCAGGGGCCTTGCGCCAGTTGGGCAATGTGCTCGTACAGCAACGGTGCACCGGGCACGCTGCCCAGGCGTTGGTTCTGAAAATCATCACCACCCGGGTTGGAGGTGCGGCACAGCAAAAAAGCGCCTTTGCCGTGGTATTTGAGATAAGGCTGGATGGTGTCAAAGCCCATGAAAGGCGACAGCGTCACGGCATCTGCACCATAACGCTCAAAGGCCTCTTTGGCGTATTGCTCGGCGGTGCTGCCAATGTCGCCACGCTTGGCATCCAGAATGATCGGCACGCCGGGCGCGGTGCGGCGCATGTGGGCCATCAAGCGCTCAAGCTGGTCTTCGGCACGGTTGGCGGCAAAGTAGGCAATTTGTGGTTTGAAGGCACTCACCAGGTCGGCGGTGGCATCGATGATGGCCGCACAAAAGTCGTAAATTTTGCTGGCATCGTTTTGGTATGCAGCCGGGAACTTGGCTGGCTCGGGGTCAAGCCCGACACACAGCATGGAAGCATTTTGGCGCTCTGCCTGGCGCAACAGGTCTAAAAAATTCATGTCCAGATTGTAAGAAGACCCTGCCTCCACAGTGCAAAAACATCCCGCACAGGCGGTGCAGCGGCTGCATGGCCGACAAACTGCAGTAAATTACATGCATACCCGCCCCCAACTTGGGCCACACCGGAGTTTCCATGAAAGTTGTGATCATTGACGACGTGCAAATGAACGTGGTGCTGCTCAAAGCTTTGGTACAAAAGCTGCCTGATGCCGAACCCGTATGCTTTACCGACCCCAACGCGGCACTGGACTGGTGTCTGGCGCACGACCCCGACCTGGTGGTGGTGGACTTCATGATGCCGGGGTTGAGTGGCACCGAACTGACCCAACGCTTTCGAGCGCGTTACCCCGACACCCCGGTGCTGATGGTGACCGCCAACCACGAGATGGAGCTGCGTCATGCAGCACTGCAAATTGGGGTCACCGATTTTCTGAACAAACCCATCAACAATACCGAATTTCTGGCCCGCGCCAAAGTAAGCGTCCAGCCAACACACCCTTGACGCAGCACTGCCCAGATGGCAGAGCACAGGCTGGCGTTACGGCTTGATCGGCTGCCAGCGGTGCGGCAACAGTACCTCAATCTGACTGTTC
>JBGSRY010000113.1:0-2449 GCA_041737325.1 Rhodoferax sp.
GCCACCAAGCCCAGCGAGAGCATCAGCAGGTAAAAAGTGCCGGTGATCAGTTCCACCGCAATCAGGCCGCCTGCAGCCAGCCACCAAAGGGTTGAATCAACCATATTTGCTCTCTCTTGTGTTGCGATCGCCACATTTTCAGTCCAAAGCGAAGGCGTGCAGCTCCAGCGTCATCTTTACTCCTTACACTTCGCGCCTATTTATTCCATTTCCAAATCACCCGTGCCGTTGTTGCTTCGCCTTGTCGTGCTATTGCACTGCCTGCGGCTTCGCGCCTAGACCCGGATGATTTGGAAATGGAATGACTTCTTTTATTTACTGTGAGTCGCTGGAGTCTGCCATGAAGTTTCGCTTTCCGATTGTCATCATTGATGAAGATTTCAGATCAGAAAACACCTCGGGTTTGGGGATTCGTGCACTGGCGCAGGCCATTGAATCTGAAGGCCTGGAGGTGTTGGGTGTCACCAGCTACGGCGATTTGAGCCAGTTCGCGCAGCAGCAAAGCCGCGCCAGTGCGTTCATTTTGTCGATTGATGATGAAGAATTTACGCCGGGGCCTGATCTGGATCCGGCGGTGCTGAATTTGCGCCATTTCATTGAAGAAGTGCGGCGTAAAAATCTGGATGTACCGATTTATATCTATGGCGAGACCAAAACCAGCCGCCACCTGCCCAACGACATCTTGCGTGAACTGCACGGCTTCATTCACATGTTTGAGGACACGCCTGAATTTGTGGCGCGGCACATCATTCGTGAGGCAAAAAGTTATTTAGAGGGCGTGCAGCCACCGTTTTTCAAGGCGCTGCTGGACTACGCCGAAGACGGCTCCTACTCGTGGCACTGCCCCGGTCACTCGGGTGGGGTGGCGTTTCTGAAAAGCCCGGTGGGGCAGATGTACCACCAGTTTTACGGCGAAAACATGCTCCGTGCCGATGTCTGCAACGCGGTTGAAGAGTTGGGACAGTTGCTCGACCACGATGGTGCAATTGGCAAAAGCGAGCGCAATGCGGCGCGCATCTTCAATGCCGATCACTGCTTTTTTGTCACCAATGGCACCAGCACCAGCAACAAAATGGTCTGGCACCACACCGTGGCTCCCAATGACGTGGTGGTGGTTGACCGCAACTGCCACGTTTCAATTCTGCACGCCATCATCATGACCGGGGCGATTCCGGTGTTTTTGCGGCCGACGCGCAACCACTTCGGCATCATTGGTCCGATTCCAAAAAGCGAGTTTGAACCGGCCACCATCAAGGCCAAAATCAAGGCCAATCCCCTGATCAAAGAGCATTTGCCCGACATCAATGTCAACCAGATCAAGCCGCGTGTGCTGACGCTGACGCAATCCACCTATGACGGCGTGTTGTACAACACCGAAACCGTTAAAGGCATGCTGGACGGCTATGTGGACAACATCCATTTTGATGAAGCCTGGCTGCCGCATGCGGCGTTTCACCCGTTTTACGGCACGTACCATTCGATGGGTAAAAACCGTGCCCGGCCCAAACACGCCATGGTGTTTGCCACCCAATCCATCCACAAACTGTTGGCCGGCATCAGCCAGGCCAGCCACGTGCTGGTGCAGGATTCGCAAACCGTCAAGCTCGACAAGCACCTGTTCAACGATGCCTATTTGATGCACACCAGCACCAGTCCGCAGTACAGCATCATTGCCAGCTGCGACGTGGCCGCCGCCATGATGGAGCCCCCCGGCGGTACCGCGCTGGTTGAAGAAAGCATTGCCGAGGCCCTGGATTTCCGCCGTGCCATGCGCAAGATCGACGACGACTATGGCGACGACTGGTGGTTCAAGGTGTGGGGCCCCGACAAGCTGGTGGACGAAGGCATTGGCCGCGCGGATGACTGGATCATCAAAGGAGAGTCGCGCACCAACAAAGCAGGCGTGAACTGGCACGGCTTTGGCAAGATGGCGGCTGGTTTCAACATGCTGGACCCGATCAAATCCACCGTGGTCACGCCGGGTATGGATTTGAATGGCAAGTTTGCCAAAACCGGCATTCCAGCCAGCATCGTGACCAAATTTTTGGCCGAGCACGGCGTGGTGGTTGAAAAAACCGGCCTGTACAGCTTCTTCATCATGTTCACCATTGGCATCACCAAAGGCCGCTGGAACAGCATGTTGACGGCCTTGCAGCAGTTCAAGGACGACTATGCCAAGAACCAGCCGATGTGGCGCATCCTGCCGGAGTTCTGCCAGAAGCACCCGCGCTACGAGCAGATGGGTCTGCGCGACCTGTGCCAGCACGTTCACGAGCTCTACGCCCGCTACGACATCGCTCGCCTGACCACCGAGATGTACCTGAGCGATCTCACGCCGGCCATGAAGCCGACCGACGCATTCGCGCACATCGCGCAGCGCACCACCGAACGTGTGCCGATCGACGAGCTCGAAGGCCGTATCACCACAAGTTTGGTGACGCCATACCCG
>JBGSRY010000127.1:0-14398 GCA_041737325.1 Rhodoferax sp.
TTGGCTTCGGGGGGCAATGGTGCGCATTGATCGCCAAGCCCCAGTGACTTGTCCATCAGCACCACATCCAGCCAGCGATCAAATTTCCAGCCGCAAGATTTGAGTAAGCCTACATGTTGAAAACCTGCACTGCGGTGCACGCCTATCGAGCCCAGGTTGCCAGAGTCGCCAATGACAGCAATCAGTTTGCGCACCCCCGCTCGCTCGGCTTGACTGCTTAACTCTGCCAAAAGCGCCTTGCCCAAGCCCAGACCTATGGCTTGCGGAGCCAGGTAGATGGAGTCTTCTGCAGAATAGCGGTATGCAGGTCGTGGCTTGAACCAATTGCAGTAGGCATAGCCCAACACCTGGTCACCATCGGTTGCAACCAAGTAAGGCAGTTGTTTGCCGAGTACATCATCACGACGTTGTGCCATGTCGGCCTCAGAGGGGGGGGCTACTTCAAAAGTTCCTGTCCCGTGCAGCACATGGTGGGCATAAATAGCAGTGATTTGAATGATGTCGCTAGGTTTGCTAGGTCTGATGATGGGCATGATGTAGGGATTCGATATAATGTGCGGCTATCTGCCGTGTCGCATAGCCGGGTGGTTATGTTGCGTGTCTCAAACGTCAGATTGTGTGCCAATTTTCGTGGAACTCGTTTCCGCTCCCCAAAGGATTCATTATGGTCGTCATTCGACTCGCCCGTGGCGGTGCCAAAGCACGCCCGTTTTTTAACATTGTTGTGGCTGACAAGCGCACGCGTCGTGATGGCCGCTTTATTGAGCGCATTGGGTTTTATAACCCCATTGCAACGGCCAACGAAGAAAGTATTCGCATTGCACAAGACCGCTTGGCCTACTGGCGCGGCGTTGGTGCACAGGCATCTCCCACGGTGGAGCGTCTGGTCAATCAGTTCGCTAAAAAAGCCGCCTGATTTTTTGTGATGTTGCCTGGCCTTGAGGCTGCCGACTTGCCGGCAGATGCCATTGAAGTTGGGCGCATCCAGGATGCCTGGGGCATCAAAGGGTGGTTCAAGGTATTGCCCTACAGCGCCGATCCAGAGGCGCTTTTTTCTGCCCGCCGCTGGTATGTTTTACCCGCTGAAAAAGGTGTCAAGACATTTGCCGGTGTGGGTGCATTAAAAATCACTGAAGTTAAAGTCCACTCGGACACCGTGGTGGCTTGTGCGCACGAAGTGGACGACCGCACCGCTGCCGATGCGTTGCGAGGGGCGCGCATTTTTATTTCCAAGTCGAATTTCCCGGCCGCAAAAGAAGGCGAGTATTACTGGGTCGATTTGATCGGGCTTGCCGTCATCAACCGGCAAGGTCAACACTTGGGGCATGTGGCTGACCTGCTTTCTACCGGTCCACAAACCGTGTTGGTGATTGATGACGCAACAGCCTCTAAACCAGAGCAGCGGATGATTCCGTTTGTGGCTGCCTACATCGATGATGTCAGCCTGGTCGAGCGTCGAATCCTCGTGGATTGGCAGCTCGATTACTGAAAGCCGTGCCATGCGTTTTGATGTGGTCACGCTGTTCCCTGAATTGTTCGCACCCTTGCTCACCACGGGCATCACCCGTCGTGCGTATGAGTCCGACTTGGTTCAGGTCAAGTTGCACAACCCGCGTGATTTTGCTCAAGGCAATTACCGCCGTGTCGATGATCGTCCTTTTGGCGGCGGCCCAGGCATGGTGATGATGGCCGAGCCTCTGGCCAAGTGTCTTGCAAGCATCAAGTCGGAGCACCCGGTTGAGATGCCGGTGGTTCTTTTTTCACCTGTTGGAAAAACGTTGGATCATGCCATGGTCACCCGCTGGGCTGCCAGTCAAGGTGC
The DNA here is from genome assembly GCA_041737325.1 of Rhodoferax sp. Taxonomy (GTDB): domain Bacteria; phylum Pseudomonadota; class Gammaproteobacteria; order Burkholderiales; family Burkholderiaceae_C; genus Rhodoferax. The sequence continues at coordinate 1,823 of JBGSRY010000127.1, forward strand.
GGTGCTGATTTGTGGCCGCTACGAAGGTATTGACCAGCGCTTCATTGATGCGCATGTCACGGAACAAATCAGCTTGGGTGACTTTGTACTCTCGGGTGGTGAAATCGCTGCGATGGCATTGCTCGATGCCGTGGCGCGTTTACAACCAGGTGTCTTGGGGGACGCTGACAGTCACGCGCAAGATAGTTTTAATCCGGCATTGGATGGCTTGCTGGATTGCCCCCATTACACCCGTCCGGAAGACTGGGCTGGACAAACCGTGCCGGCGGTGTTGTTGGGTGGCCATCACCTGCAAATTGAGCGTTGGCGGCGTGATCAGCGTCTCAAGCTCTCAAACCGCCTGCGGCCAGAGTTGATTGTGCAGGCGCGTCAAGCAGGGCGGCTGAGTCAGGTGGATGAAGCATATTTAAGCACGCTACAATAGTGGGCTAACCGATCCTCTGTGAAGTCGTCGTTGCAAGAACTGCTGCGGCACGCGCCATGGTGGCGCTGATGTTTACAAGATCATTGAAAGACCTCTATGAACCTGATCCAGACGCTTGAGCAAGAAGAAATTGCTCGTTTGAACAAAACCATTCCTGACTTTGGCCCTGGCGACACCGTGGTGGTGAGCCTGAATGTGGTTGAAGGCACGCGTAAACGGCTGCAAGCCTACGAAGGCGTGGTCATCGCCAAGCGCAACCGTGGTTTGAACAGCGGCTTCACCGTGCGCAAGATTTCCAGCGGCGAAGGTGTCGAGCGCACATTCCAAACCTACAGCCCACTGATTGCCAGCATTGAAGTCAAACGTCGCGGCGATGTGCGTCGCGCCAAGTTGTACTACTTGCGTGATCGCAGCGGCAAGTCGGCTCGTATCAAAGAAAAACTGCCGGCACGCAAAGTGGCTGCTACCACTGCAGCTTAACTGGCTGCTACGGCTCAAAAAAACCGCCTCACTTCTTGTGGCGGTTTTTTTTCGTCCAGATTTATCCATTCACCTTGAGACCCATGCCATTGGTCAAGCTTGATCCGCGAACCGTGCCTGTCACGCAGGTGGACAAACATCTGCCCGCTGTTGCCCCTGAAGCCCTGTCGCCACAAGCCTTACGCCAGCGTTTTGCAACGCCGGTGGTGTGGCAACCTGAGTTGCACGCTGAAAAACAGTTCATGAATCGTGCCCCTGTGGCTGCTGCCGTGTTGTTGCCCATCGTGACGCACCGTGAGCCGACGGTGTTGTTGACCTTGCGCACGAGCCATTTGTCGACGCACTCGGGCCAAATTGCTTTCCCTGGTGGCAAAGTGGATGTGACGGATGTCGATGCGGTTGCCGCTGCCCTGCGCGAGGCTAAGGAAGAAATAGGTTTGGACGCGGCGTTTGTGGAGGTGCTGGGGCAACTGCCCCAGTACACCACGGGTTCCATGTTCCATGTGACACCCGTCGTGGCGTTGGTGTCCCCCGGTTTTGCCTTGCAGCCCAACCCGTTTGAAGTCGATGATGTTTTTGAGGTGCCACTGCATTTTTTGATGAATCCAGCACACCATCGGCATCACCGGGTAGATTGGCAGGGCGTTGAACGTGAATGGTTGTCCATGCCGTATCAGGATGGTGACACCGAACGCTTTATTTGGGGAGCCACCGCAGGAATGTTGCGCAACTTTTATCGTTTTTTGCGAGCTTGAGCGCACCTGTCGCTATGATGGTTGCATGAGCTTTATCTCGGTTTTGTTCGCCTTGCTGCTGGAGCAGGCTCGCCCCTTGGGGCGGGGCAATCTGGTGCATGCGGGTGTGCGCGCCTGGGTGCGCTGGTGTAGCCGCAATCTGGATGCAGGCAAACCACTGCATGGCTGGCTTGCCTGGGGCTTTGCGGTAGGGATACCGGCGGTTTCGTCTGCCGCCATGTATTGGTTGCTCAGCCTGTGGACAGGGTGGCCTCTGGCGGTTTTTTGGAGTGCCCTGGTGCTGTATGCGTGTCTGGGGTTTCGCCAGTTCAGTTTTCATTTCACGCAAATTCGGGATGCGTTGGCGCTTGACGATGAACCCTTGGCCCGCAGCTTGTTGGCCAAATGGCAGCAAGTTGATACCCAGACCTGGTCGCGCAGCGACATGATTGGGCGTGTCATCGAGTTCTCTGTGATGGCCTCGCACCGCCATGTGTTTGGTGTATTGGCGTGGTTTTCGGTACTGGCTGCGTTTGGCTTGGGGCCCATGGGGGCCGTGCTTTACCGCTTGAGTGAATTTGTTGTGCGTTATTGGCAGCATCAGAGCCAACACCATCACCAACCGGTCAGTGCTGCACTACAGACCAACGCACAAGGCGCTTGGCACGCCATCGATTGGTTGCCGACCCGGATCACGGCGCTGGGTTTTGCGGTAGTTGGCAATTTTGAAGAAGCCATTGATGGTTGGCGCAGTTATGTGGAACAAGCGGATCCGCAAAATGATGGTTTGCTGTTGGCGGCTACTGCGGGGGCCGTGAATATTTTTTTACCGACGCTTTTTGGCGCAATACCTGGCACAAGTGGATCTGCCGCAGCGACACCTTTGCCCCGCCGCCCCACCCCAGAGCTGGCCCATCTTGCAGTAGTGGTTGGTTTGGTCTGGCGCGCGGTGGTGATGTGGATTGTGTTGTTGGCCTTGTTGACGCTGGCTCGCTTATTGGGGTGAATTCTTAAAAAAAAACGGCTCTAGCCCTTGTAAATAAAGGGTATTAAGCTATTATTTAATTAGTGTTTCATTTGTGACAAACAGCAGTTATTTCAGCCCTGTGGTAGGGCAGTTGGTGCCCTATGTACCTGGCGAGCAACCCAAGGTGGCCAACCTGGTCAAGCTCAACACCAACGAGAATCCGTATCCTCCATCACCCAACGTGGTGGCAGCAATTGTTCAAGCGGCGCAGCAGGGGCTTCAGCTTTATCCTGATCCGCAGGCGGTCGTGTTGCGTCAGGCGATTGCTGCGCAGCATGGCCTGGCTGCCGAACATGTGTTTGTGGGTAATGGCTCTGACGAGGTGCTGGCGCATGCGTTCTTTGCCTTTTTCCAGCAGGGCTGTCCACTGCTGATGCCTGACATCAGCTACAGTTTTTATCAGGTGTATTGCCGCCTTTATGGCATTGCGGCCCACACTGTGCCGCTGGATGCGGGGTTGCGTCTGCAGGTGGCGGACTACGCACACAGGGCAATGAAGGCGGTTGCAGGGGTCGTGATTGCCAATCCCAATGCACCCACCGGGGTCGGTCTGCCGCTCGGCGACATTGAAGCGTTGCTGCAGATGCACCCCACGCGCGTGGTGCTGGTGGATGAGGCCTATGTCGATTTTGGTGCCCAAAGCGCAGTGGGTTTGATTCCCCGCTATCCCAATTTGCTGGTGGTGCACACGCTGTCCAAATCGCGCTCTTTGGCTGGTCTGCGGATTGGCTATGCCTGTGGACAGGCCCATTTGATTGATGCCCTGGAGCGGGTCAAAAACAGCTTCAATTCTTATCCGCTAGACCGTTTGGCCATGGTCGGTGGCGTGGCGGCGTTTGAAGATGTGGCGTATTTCGAGCAAACCCGGCGTGCCGTGATGAGCAGTCGCGAAGGCCTGACGCTGGCACTCGAAGATTTGGGTTTTGTGGTGTTGCCGTCGCTGGCCAATTTTGTTTTTGCGCAGCATCCGGTTGCGGATGCGGCTCGGTTGGCTGTAGCGCTGCGTGAGCGGGGTGTCTTGGTACGGCATTTCAAACAGCCGCGCATTGAGCAGTATTTGCGCATCAGTGTTGGCACACCACAGCAGTGTGAGCAGTTGGTGGCGGCACTGGCGGCGATCTTGCTGCGGCCTGAGTTTGTGCCACAAGCCTGAATGGTTGTTCAGTAGCGCCGGATTTGTTTCAGCTCGGCATACAAATCGCTATATATTTTATAGCGATTGACGCTTATTGAATAAGGGCTATCTTCCGAATTGACTGCTGCAATCACACCACACCCCGGTTCATGCAAATGGCTGCAGTTGTAAAACTTGCAGTTCGCCACATGCGGTTTCAAGTCGGGCATGTAGGCGGCCAATTGCGCCGGGTCAATGTGGTTCAAACCAAATTCCTGAAACCCCGGTGAATCAATCAAGGCTGTGGTTTTGTCGGCATCGACCCAATACCAGGTGGTGCTGGTGGTGGTGTGTTTGCCGCTGTTGAGTGCCTGCGACAAGATGCCGGTTTGGACCAGTGCACCCGGAATCAGACAGTTGATCAGTGTGCTTTTGCCCGCCCCAGACGGGCCCAGCACCAAGGTGGTTTTTCCGCGCAAATGCTGGGTCAGCACCGCACGACTGGCAGGCTCGTTTTTGAGCGACAGCGGTAACACGTCGTATCCCATGTGCCGGTAGGGTGCGAGCCAGTCCCACGCCCGTGCAAACGGCTCGGCCAGGTCGCTTTTGTTGAGCGCAATCAGGGGGGTAATGTGCTGCTCTTCAGCTGCAATCAGGGCGCGTGAAAGCTGGCTACTGGAAAACTCGGGTTCGGCGGCCACCAAAATCAGCACCTGGTCGAGGTTGGCGGCAAAGGTTTTGGTGCGCACATCGTCCTGGCGATAAAAAAGGTTGCGTCGGGCCTCAATCTTCTCGATCGTGCCTTCATCCTGCGAGGCTTGCCACTGCACACGGTCGCCCACCACACCCTGACTTTTTTTGCCACGTGAGTGGCAAATCAAGCGTTCACCCGTTGTGTTTTCAACCAAAAAATGTCGCCCATAGTTGGCGACGATCAAACCGCTTTGACGGGCTGCGGTGGTCATCAGGCGGGGCTGCCCAGGCGTGCCAGGCGTTCTGCGGCACCAGGGTGCGAATAATAAAAACTCACGTAAAGCGGGTCGGGTGTCAGCGTGGAGGCGTTGTCCTCATAGAGCTTGAGCAGCGCCGTGGACAAGTCTTGAGCGCTGGTCTGCTTGACGGCGTAGGCATCGGCTTCAAATTCATGCTGTCGTGAAAACCAGGCCATGACCGGCGCAATGAAGAAACTGAACACCGGCAAGACCAACATGAACAGCAGCAACGCCAGCGCGTCATTGGATCCCGTCAAGTTGGGTTGTACGCCCAGACCGGTGTAAAACCAGACTTGCAATGCCAAAAGCCCAAGCAGGGCAAAACCCGCCAGACTCATCGCAAACATCGACACCATGCGTTTGATGACGTGCTTGTGCTTGAAGTGCCCGAGCTCATGGGCCAATACCGCATCCACCTCAGACGGGCTCAGTTTGGCCAGCAGGGTGTCATAAAAAACCACCCGTTTGGCTGCGCCAAAGCCGGTGAAATAGGCATTGGCGTGGGCACTGCGTTTGCTGCCGTCCATGACAAACAGTCCTTTGGCGTGAAAGCCGCAACGCTGCATCAGGGCGGTCACGCGGGTTTTGATAGCGTCATCCTGTAACGGCTCAAACTTGTTGAACAGGGGCGCGATCAGGGTGGGGTAAAGCACCAGCAACAGCAGGTTAAACCCCATCCAGAACAGCCAGGCCCATAGCCACCACAGACTGCCGGTAGCGGCCATCAGCCACAAAATCAACGCCACAATCGGCAGGCCAATCAGTGCGCCCATCAAGCTGGATTTGAGCAAGTCCAGCAGCCACAATTTGAGCGTCATTTTGTTAAAGCCAAAACGCGCCTCCAACACAAAGGTCTGATACCAGGACAGGGGCAAATCCAACAGCCCACTGATCAATCCAAAGGCCAGCAGCAGTCCCAGCTGCTGCACCATGCCGTAGCCCAGTTGCTGCACCAGAAACTGGTTCAGAGCCGAGACACCACCCAACAGGGTCCACCCTATCAGCACTGCAGCACCCAGAGCCATTTCCAGCAGACCCAAGCGTGCTTTGGCGATGGTGTAATCAGCCGCTTTCTGGTGCGCTGGCAGCGCGATGGTGCTGGCAAAAGCGCCGGGCACCTCGCTGCGGTGGCGTGCCACGTGGCGAATTTGGCGTGAGCTCAACCAAACTTTAACCATCAGTCCCAGCAACAGGGTCCATGTGAACAAACAGGTGAGTGCAAAGGATGGATCAGACATAAGCGTTGTGGCAAGCATGGCGGCGAAGTTTAGGCCATCAGCGACAATCTGCAGCCATGAGCAGTCCCAGCACCCCCAGCACCAGTGTGTCGTTGGCCAAATCAGATCAAAACCTGATTTGGCTCGACTGTGAAATGACCGGTTTGAACCCGGAACATGACCGCATCATTGAAATCGCTTTGATCGTGACCGATCCCTTGTTGGTACAACGCATTGAAGGCCCGGTGCTGGTGATCCATCAAAGCGATGCCTTGCTCGACGGCATGGACAAGTGGAACAAGGGAACACATGGCAAAAGCGGCCTGATCGACAAGGTCAAGGCCGCCACCTTGACCGAAGACGAGGCGCAGGAGCAATTATTGAGCTTTGTGCGGCAATTCGCCCCCAAAGGGACGACACCCATGTGTGGCAATACGATTGGGCAAGACCGGCGCTTTCTGGCCAAATACATGCCCAAATTGGAAGCGTTTTTTCACTACCGCAATCTGGATGTGAGTACCCTCAAAGAATTGGCCAAACGTTGGGCACCGCTGGTTCAAAAGAGTTTTAAAAAGAAGCAGCGCCATACCGCGCTGGCGGATGTGCACGAATCGATCGATGAGCTGGAACACTACCGCACCCACTTCATCAAGCTGCCAGAATAAGTAGAAACCCGCAGACCTTTTGAAATCCGTGGCATAATCCTAGGCTGCGCTGCAAACTGCATCGCATATTTGTACATCTCCCAACATTCACTGGGTCTAAAGTCAATCTGCTTGCTGGTTGACTTTTAAAAAGACCCCCAGCTTCGATGCGAACTCACTGCGGTGAGATTCAAGCCGGTTCCGTTTGATGGTTGATGTTTTTTAACCATCGCGGAGCCACCACACAACTTGTGGGGCTTGCGTATTGAGGAAATACCATGACTGACGCTACTTTAGCGGCTGGCGAAATCTCGTCTGCCGAAAACCTTTCCAACGACATCAACTTGTTGCCGATCGAGGCCACCGATGCCATCGATGCACCCGTTGCCGAAGTGGTCGACATTCCCAACGGTTTTGTGACCCTGGGCTTGGCCCCGGAGCTGATTGCTGCTGTCAAAGACCTGGGATTTACCCAGCCCACCACGGTGCAGCTAAAAACCATTCCGCTGGCCATGCAGGGTGTGGCTAGCGAGGGCAAAGCTGCCAAATTTGTTGACCTGATGGTGTCGAGCCAAACTGGTAGTGGCAAAACAGCCGCCTTCCTGTTGCCCGTGCTGCACACCTTGCTCAAGCAGCAAGAGCAGATTGAAATCGATGCTCGCGCTGAATTTGAGCGCGCGGTGGCTGAGGCCGCTGAAAAAGGCGAAGCCCCGCCGAAGCGTGCCAAGCGCAAAGACCCGACCAACCCACGTCATTTCTCAGCGCCCACACCTGGCGCGCTGATCGTTTGCCCAACCCGCGAACTGGCGCAGCAAGTGGCTCATGACGCGATTGACCTGGTGCAGCATTGCCGCGGTCTGCGCGTGGCCAACATCGTGGGTGGCATGCCCTACCAATTGCAAATTGCCAAGCTGCAAAACGCCAATCTGGTGGTGGCAACCCCTGGCCGCTTGCTCGATTTGCAACGCTCGATGCAAATCAAGCTCGATCAAGTGCAGTTTCTGGTGGTGGACGAAGCCGACCGCATGCTTGACCTGGGCTTCTCGGACGACCTGGCTGAAATCAACCAGCTGACCATTGACCGCAAGCAAACCATGATGTTCAGCGCCACCTTTGCGCCCCGCATCCAGCAGCTGGCTTCGCGCGTCATGCGTGAACCACAACGCGTCACCGTTGACAGCCCACAAGAAAAACACGCCAACATCAAGCAAGTGCTGTTCTGGGCTGACAACGCCCAACACAAGCGCAAGCTCCTTGACCACTGGCTGCGCGACAGCACCATCAACCAGGCCATTGTGTTTGCCAGCACGCAAATTGAATGCGACGGCTTGGCCAACGACCTGCAGCAAGACGGTTTTGATGCCGTGGCTTTGCACGGTGCCTTGAGCCAGGGTTTGCGCAACCGCCGCCTGATGGCTTTGCGCCAAGGCCAGGTGCAAATTTTGGTAGCTACTGACGTGGCTGCACGTGGCATTGACGTGCCCACCGTCACCCACGTGTTCAACTTTGGCTTGCCCATGAAAGCCGAAGACTACACACACCGCATTGGTCGCACGGGCCGTGCTGGGCGCGACGGCATTGCTGTTACTTTTGCCGAACTGCGTGATCGCCGCAAGATTTTTGACATTGAAGCCTATACCCGTCAACCGATCAAACCCGATGTGATTCCTGGACTGGAACCCAAACAACGCATTCCAGAATCTCGCCCCAGCAGCTTTGCTGGCCGCGATAACCGCGGTGGTGGCAATTTTGCACCGCGTGATCGCAAGTTTGGTGGCGGTGGTCGCACGGGTGGGTTTGATGCACCCCGTGGCAACTTTGACGCGCCACGCGGTAATTTTGACGCACCTCGTGGTGGTTTTTCAGGTCGTGAAGATCGCTCTTTTGCCCCGCGTGAAAGTGCCCCGCGTGAAGGTTTCAACTATGAGCGCAAAGGTGGCTTCAACGACCGTTTTGCCGGTGACCGCAACAGCGGCGCACCGCGTGGCGACTTTGCCCCTCGTGGTGATTTTGCCGACCGCAAACCTGCGTTTGGCAAGCCCGCTTTTGGTAAACCTGCCTTTTCCAAGCCCGCCGGTGGTGGCAAGGTGTTTGTGCCACGTGATGCGCAAAAGCGTTTTGCCAAAAACGACCGCTGATCTGCCAAACTACACCAAAGAAGCCCGTAGCATAAAAGCTGACGGGCTTTTTTCATTGCCGACGGTTTGCGCTCATTCACAATCCAACATTTTGAGGTGTTCCAATGTCCAGTTCAGAGCATGACACTGACTTTGAGTTGATGTTTGATTCAGCTCCGATTTCACTTTGGTTGGAAGATTACAGCGCGCTCAAGGTTCTGTTTGATCAATGGCGCACGGACGGCGTAACCGACATTGCGTCCCACCTTCGCAGCGCACCAGAGCGTGCTGCGGCGTGTGCCCAATGCCTCAAGGTCCTCAAGGTCAACCAGCAAACGCTCAAGGTGTTTGCAGCACCGAGCCAGCAAGTGCTGATTGACCGGCTGGCGGAAGTCTTTCGCGGTGACATGTTTGAAGAAATGGTCATCGAGATGCAGCATATGTGGCATGGCACGCTGGACTACACCAATCAAAGTGTCAACTACGGTCTGGATGGTCGCCGCATTGATGTGCAAGTTCACGTGCGCGTGTTGCAGGGGCATGAAGCGGCTTGGGACAAGGTATTGGTTGCGCTGGAAGATGTGACACAACGCGAGCAAGCAAAACGGCAGTTGACCTTGAGCGAGCAATATGCGCGCAATTTATTCGACTACTCACCCGTGTCGCTTTGGGTTGAAGACTTCAGCGGGGTCAAGCAGCTGTTGGATGACGCACGCAACCGGGGTATTCAGGACTTTCGTGTGTTTGTCAGCGTGCACCCGGACTTTGTCAGTCGGTGCGCTGAAAAAATCAGCGTACTTGATGTCAACCATGAGACGCTGACGATGTTTGGTGCCACAACCAAGTCCGAACTCCTGGGGCATCTGGATGCTGTTTTTCGTGACGAAATGCATGAGTCATTTGCTGACCAATTGCAAGACCTCTGGAATGGCAAAACCACGCAAATGCGCGAAGTGATCAACTATTCCCTGACCGGCGAATTGATCAACATCCACATGCAATTTTCGGTCTTGGCAGGGCATGAGGCCACCTGGGACATGGTGTTGGTGTCCTTGATAGACATCACAGCGCGTAAAAAAGCCGAGGCCTACCTGGAATACCTTGGCAAGCATGACCCATTGACGCGTTTGTGCAATCGGGCGTTTTATACCGACGAACTCAATCGCATTTCACGCAAAGGGCCGTGGCCACTGAGCGTCTTGTTGATCGACTTGAACGGGTTAAAGCAGATCAACGACAGTGAGGGGCATGGCGCAGGTGACACCTTGCTGCGTCGTGCCGGGGAGGTGCTGACCAGCGCCAATGCTGACAACACCTACTGCGTGGCACGTATTGGTGGTGATGAATTTGTGGCATTGCTGCCAGGGTGTGATGAGCGACTGGCACACAGTTTTCGTGAACGCATCGAGTCCATGCTTGAACTGAACAACCAGTTTTATCCAGGTCAAAAGCTGAGCATGGCCATAGGCATTGCCACCGGCGACGCCAAGACACCAGCCGAATACGTTGTAGGGCTGGCTGACAAAGCCATGTACGAGGCCAAAGCGCGCCATTACGAAGCAGAAAACATGGAACGGCGCAAAGAATGAAATAAAAAAGCACTTTACAGTGTGCTTGTAAAGTGCTTTTGCGCGGTGTGAGGTGGTGGGAACTGAGGGGGTCGAACCCTCGACAAACGGATTAAGAGTCCGCTGCTCTACCAACTGAGCTAAGTTCCCTGATGGTGGTTTTGACCACCGATCGAAGCCGCAAATTATAGCGGGGAAATTCCAGATTTCTGCGCGTTTGTTCCTTCCGCGGCAGTTGGTTTAACCACACCGATCATGGCTGGGGGATCACTACATCAGCAAATGCTCGCCCGCGTTGTCACCGCCCAGCGTGACGTAGTTCACCTTGCGGATGTCCATCAGTTTTTTGCCGCCCGCGTAGCTGATGGAGCTTTGCACGTCTTGCTCCATTTCGATCAGCGTGCCGGCCAGCTTGCCTTTGATCGGCTCCAAAATGCGCTTGCCCTCCACATGCTTGTATTCGCCTTTGTTGAAATCGCTGGCTGAACCGTAGTATTCCTTGAACAGTTTGCCGTCCACCTCCACCGTGGCACCGGGGGATTCTTCGTGCCCGGCAAACAGCGAGCCAATCATGACCATGGTGGCCCCAAAGCGGATGCTTTTGGCAATATCACCGTGGTCGCGGATGCCGCCGTCGGCAATGATCGGTTTGGTGGCCACGCGGGCACACCACTTGACAGCGCTCAGCTGCCAGCCACCGGTACCAAAACCAGTCTTCAGCTTGGTGATGCAAACCTTGCCTGGGCCAATGCCCACTTTGGTGGCATCAGCGCCCCAGTTTTCCAGATCAATCACGGCCTCGGGGGTGGCCACATTGCCCGCAATGATGAAGGTGCTGGGGATTTTTTCGCGCAGGTAGCCGATCATGGCTTTGACGCTGTCGGCATGGCCGTGGGCAATGTCGATGGTGATGTATTCAGGCACCAACCCCAGGGCAACCATGTGGTCTACGGTGTCATAGTCGGGCTTTTTGACCCCCAGCGAGATTGACGCATACAAACCGCGCGCCTGCATGGCTTTGACGAATGCCACGTTGTCCAGATCAAAGCGGTGCATCACATAAAAGTAGCCGTTTTGCGCCAGCCAGATGCAGATGTCTTCGCTGACCACGGTTTTCATATTCGCGGGAACGGCTGGAATACGAAAGCGCCGGGGGCCCAACTCGACGCTGGCATCGCACTCAGCGCGGCTCTCCACCCGGCACTTGCGCGGCAGCAGCAGGATGTTGTCGTAGTCAAAAATTTCCATGGTCAAGCACCTTTTGAGTTGATTCAAACAAGAGCGCTTGGATTGCTGCCGGCATCAAAAAACCGGGCTGCAATGGCTTGGGCCCGGTGGCTGATTCTAGCCGGGTGGCTTTCTACAATGCCCCTTATGTTTTCCTCCCCCACCCTTACCCGTGCGCCCGATGCAGGCCTGTTGCACAACCTCAACCCCGAGCAACTCGCCGCCGTGATGCTGCCCGCAGAGCACGCGCTGATCCTGGCCGGAGCCGGTTCCGGCAAAACCCGGGTGCTGACCACGCGCATTGCCTGGCTGCTGCAAACCGCTCAGGTGTCGCCCGGTGGCATTCTGGCCGTGACGTTCACCAACAAGGCCGCCAAGGAGATGATGACCCGCCTGACCAGCATGCTGCCCCTGAACGTGCGTGGCATGTGGATTGGCACGTTCCATGGCCTGTGCAACCGCTTTTTGCGCGCGCATTACAAACTGGCCAACCTGCCGCAGGCGTTCCAGATTCTGGACACGCAAGACCAGCTCTCCAGCATCAAGCGCCTGTACAAACAGTTTGGCATTGACGACGAACGCTTTCCGGCCAAGCAGATGCAGTGGTTCATTGGCGGCTGCAAAGAAGACGCCTGCGCCCGGCGCAGGTGGAGGCGCGTGACCCCGAAACGCGCAAAAAGGTAGAGATTTACCAACTGTATGAAGAGCAGTGCCAGCGCGAAGGCGTGGTTGATTTTGGCGAGTTGATGCTGCGCAGTTATGAGCTGCTGCGCGACAACGATCCGATTCGGGAGCATTACCAGCGCCGCTTTCAGCACATTTTGATCGATGAGTTCCAGGACACCAACAAGCTGCAATACCTGTGGATCAAGATGCTGGCCGGCACGGGTGCGCACAGCAGTGTGGACAGCGCTTTTGCGCCTACCGGCTGTGTCATGGCGGTGGGCGACGATGACCAAAGCATCTACGCTTTTCGCGGCGCGCGTGTGGGCAACATGGCCGACTTTGTGCGCGAATTTGCCGTGCAACACC
>JBGSRY010000170.1:0-3292 GCA_041737325.1 Rhodoferax sp.
CAACAGGGCGGCGAGCAGCATCAAAAACCAGCGTTGCATGGGCATCTCCAAAACCAAAAACATAACGGTAGCATACGCCAGCGGGCCAGACGGCACCGCAGATTGCAAATGCGGTCAAAATCGGTGCTTCCCAGTCACCACATCGACATGTCAAAACCCAAAAAAACAGCAGCCACCGTTGGCGGTTCGGCGGACGACACCGAAGCCAAATTCTATGAGGCGCTGCAAACCTCAGACCTGGATCGTTTGATGGCCTGCTGGGCCGACGAAGACGATGTCATTTGCGTCCACCCCGGCGGCCCGCGCCTGATTGGGCTGGGTGCCATTCGCGCTGCCTTCGAGTCGATGTTTTCCAATGGCAACATCCGCATCGAAGCCCAGGCGGTGCGCAAAATTGAAGCCATGGCCAGCAGTGTGCACAGCGTGCGTGAGCGCATTGAAATCCTGACCAACGAAGGTCCGCTGGATGCGTTTGTGATGGCCACCAACGTTTACCACAAGACCGCACAAGGCTGGCGGCTGGTGGCACACCACGCCAGTCCGGGCAATCCGCACGAAGCCGAAGATGTCACAGAGCGCCCCCCTGTTTTACATTAAATAGACCTTAATCCCTTGTGTTTAAAGGCCAACTAGCTACTATTAACAGAGCGCCCTGGTGGCTGCCAGGGGGTCACGCGCAAACCATTTGGCCGGCGCTGCAGGCCCGTGACAGGGCTGCACCCGCTGGGTCTGAAGTGGCTTACCGGCGCGAGCGTTGGCCTACACCCGATGGTGACTTCATGGATGTGGATTTTCAGGCTGGCGACCCGGTTGCGCTGTACACGGCGGCGGGTTCGGTGCGCAGCGCTGCGCCGTTGCTGGTGTTGTTTCATGGGCTGGAGGGCTCATCACGCAGCCATTACGCGCTGGCGTTTGCGCGCATGGCCCGGCAGCAGGGTTGGGCATTTGCGGTACCCCATTTCAGGGGTTGCAGTGGCAGCATCAACCTGGCCCCACGTGCCTACCACTCGGGCGATTTTGAGGAAGTGCACTGGGTGCTGCAGCAGCTGCGCCAGCGCACCACGCACCCACTGCTGGTGGTGGGCGTGTCGCTGGGTGGTAACGCCGTGTTGCGCTGGGCCGAAGAAATGGGGGCTGCAGCGCGGCATGAGGCACGCGCCGTGATCAGTATTTCTGCCCCGGTGGATTTGGCTGCCAGTGGGCAAGCGATGGGGAAGGGCTTTAACCGCTGGGTCTACACCCGCATGTTCCTGCGTACCATGAAGCCCAAAGCCATGCTTAAACTGGCGCAGTATCCGGGGCTGTTTGACGCGCAAAAGCTGCAACACGCACGCACCCTGTATGACTTTGACAATGTCTTTACCGCACCGTTGCACGGCTTCAAAGACACGGCAGACTATTGGCTGCGTGCGTCCGCCAAACCACAGTTGAGGTCTATTCAGGTGCCCACCTTGTTGGTGAATGCGCACAATGACCCGTTTGTACCTGCATCTTGTTTGCCAGGGGGGCATGAGGTGGCGCGCCAGGTGGCACTGTGGCAACCGCCGCAAGGCGGCCACGTCGGTTTTGCCCAGGGGCCGTGGCCCGGTCATATCGATGCCCTGCCGCAGGCGGTTGGGACTTGGGCGGCAACGCACGCCGGGCTGATCATGAAGGAGGTTGCGGGTGGATGACATCGTGCAACAAGCCATGCGCAAGTGGCCCAATGTGCCGGATTGTTATGGCTGGCTGGGGCTGGATGCACGGGGTCACTGGTTCATGCGCGACGCGCAGGCACAGGCCCTGGGCCCGTTTGCAGGCACAACCCCCGGCTGCAAAGGCGCACAGCTGCAGCACGGCAAACTGATCGACTTCATTGCCCGCAACTACGCCGCCGATAGCCGCGGTTGCTGGTATTTTCAGAATGGGCCGCAGCGGGTGTTTGTGGAGCTGCAAGCCACCCCGCTGGTCTGGCGGCTACAACCCGATGGCAGCGTGCAAGACCACACCAGGCGCACGGCCAGCGTGCAAAGCTGTTGGCTGGATGAAGCGGGGTATCTTTACCTGCAGTCTGACACGGGTTTTGGCCTGGTTGAGAGCCAGGATGTGCACTTGGCGGCTGATCGCATAGAACAAGGCTTGTGGCATCCGCAGGCGCTGTTGCGTACCGCGATGGAAGTGCAGTTTGGTTTTGTCAAAAGCCCGCAGAATAATCAAAAATAATAGCACCTGGCCCTTTAAAATAAAAGGCTAGGTGCTAATTTGATCTCAAACTATTTGGCTGCTGAGGCCGCTTCTGCGGGTGCGCCAGCGCCTTCGGGTGCGCCAGCGCCTTCGGGTGCAGGGGGCTCTGCAAACTTGGCCCCGCCCGCGTTTGCCATATAGACCAGGGCGCGGGCCACTTCATAGTCTGCAAATGCACCACCGCTTTGCGGGGTCATGTTGCCCTTGCCTTTGAGGGCCGAATTCAGCAGCGCAGCGTAGCCGGTGGCAATGCGTGGGGCCCAAGCGGCGGCATCGCCAAACTTGGGTGCTCCCAACAAACCAGCGGTATGGCAAGTGGTGCACTGCGCCTTGAAGACCTCTTCGCCAGTTTTGGGATCGCGCTTGGCTGCGCCAATTTGCAATTGCCCCACTTTTTGAATCCGGGCCGCGACCGCTTCTTCAGACATGCTTGACATCTGGGTGCTGTCGTTGGATTTGTAAACGGCAATCAGCCCACCGACTGTCACCACCGGCACGGCCAGCAACAGCACCAAGTTAAAGATTTTCTTGGCCGCGCTGGGTGCTGCTGCGCCGTGGGCATCGTGCCCGCTGGTGTGGTGGTTGTCGCTCATGAAGGCCTTTGGTCAATGGTGGATGGGACTAGCCCAAAATTATAGGGTTGGTATGCGAGAATGGACACCTTGCACAAAAGCACCGTGCGGCTGTAGCTCAGTGGATAGAGTATTGGCCTCCGAAGCCTATGGTCACCCGGGTTTGCTGCGAAAATGCGAGTATTGGTCTTAAACAGCGTTGCGGCTGTAGCTCAGTGGATAGAGTATCGGCCTCCGAAGCCGAGGGTCGTGGGTTCGATCCCCGCCAGCCGCACCAGTCATAGGTTTGATGCTATCAAATTTGACTAATTACCAAGAATTTGAAGTGGTGTCCAATAGTCAAACAGCAGTTTGGCCCACAAAAGACTAATAGTCAGCCTATTTTCGTTGCATCGTTCTGTGCCCTGCATGTGCCACGGTTGTGCCTCAGCCAAGCAAGGCACGACAGCCAATACCGAAATATTGAGTATTGGCCTTGTGCCATGGCATCTGAATGG
>JBGSRY010000194.1:0-4149 GCA_041737325.1 Rhodoferax sp.
GCTCAAACATGCCGATCTGGCGGTTTATGCGGCCAAAGAGCGTGGGCGCAACATCTATTGCTTTTACACCGAAGACATGTCGCGTCTGGCCGGGGAACGGGTTGAGTTGATTCGTGACCTGAAGCTGGCGGTCGATGCCGGTGACCAGTTTGAGTTGTATTACCAGCCCAAGGTCAGTGTTGCAACGGGGCAGGTGGTGTCGGCGGAAGCGTTGATTCGCTGGCACAAGCCAGGTGTCGGGCTGGTGTCGCCTTTCAAGTTCATTCCCTTGGCTGAAGAAACCCGGCAAATTGTGGCCATTGGGGACTGGGTGATTGAGCAAACCTGCCGCGACTTGGTGCATTTTGCGCGCCTGGACATGGCGCTTGAACATGTCAGCTTGAATGTGTCCAATGTCCAGCTGCATGGCCATGACTTGATGGGCGTGCTCAAGCGCGCACTGGCCCAGTACCAGGTGTCGGCACAACAGCTGGAGCTTGAAATCACCGAGAGTTACGTGGCTGAAGATGCCGCCGTGGCGATTGAGACCCTGTGTGCGTTTCGTGCCATGGGGTTCGCCCTGGCGATTGACGACTTTGGCACCGGCTATTCGTCTTTGAGCTACCTGAAAAAACTGCCGTTTACCCGCCTGAAAATTGACAAATCATTTGTCGATGGCATCCCTGGCGACCCCGACAGCGAGGCCATTGCCCGGGCCATCATTGGGCTGGCCAAAACCTTTGGTTTGTCGGTCACCGCCGAAGGTGTGGAACGCGCTGACCAACTGGCCTTTTTAAAGCGCGAGCAGTGTGACGAAATCCAGGGCTATTACTACGCCAAGCCAATGCCCGTGCCTGAATTTGTGGCGTTTTACCGGGCCCATCAGGCGGGCTTGGCGGCGGCTTGAGTTTGTGTAAAAAATAGCGCTATAGCCCTTGTATTTAAAGGGGTATTAGCTACTAAATAAATAGTATTTACAACTCCGTTTTGGGGACTGGACGCGGTTTGCCCTGGTCGTCAATGGCCACATAGGTCAGGGACGCTTCGGTCACCTTGGTGTAGCAGCCCTGGGCCCGAAAGCGTTCGGCGTAAACCTCGATCTTGACCGTGATGGAGCTGCGGCCAATGCGCACCAGTTTGCCGTAAAAACTCAAAATATCGCCGACGCGCACCGGCTGCTTGAAGATGAATTCATTCACCGCCACCGTGGCCATGCGCCCGCCGGCATAGGGCTAGGCAATCACCGCCCCGGCCAAGTCCACCTGCGCCATCACCCAGCCGCCAAAAATATCGCCATTGGCGTTCACGTCGCGCGGCATGGGAATCACCTTGAGCACCAGCTTCTCGTCGGTGGGCAGGTTGACGGTATCCGGGGTGTTGGTGGGGGCGCTTGCAGACATGGGCACAATCCTTGGGTAAAGTGTTCAGGACAGAGCTGGTGCACGTCGCGCCCTGCGGTCTGTCCCGCAATGTTTCAATGATCAGGATTGTCCCCTATGCGTCGCCATTCTTCTGCCCACCGCGGCAT
Source organism: Rhodoferax sp. (assembly GCA_041737325.1). Lineage (GTDB taxonomy): Bacteria > Pseudomonadota > Gammaproteobacteria > Burkholderiales > Burkholderiaceae_C > Rhodoferax. The sequence continues at coordinate 1,508 of JBGSRY010000194.1, forward strand.
CCCCCCCGATTCACCTTCTGCAAGCGCCGCCCCCGCCCGCTCGGACTGGGCCACCTTGCAGCGCCTGTTTCCGTACCTGTGGCAATACAAATGGCGCGTGATCGCGGCGCTGGCTTTCATGGTCGGGGCCAAGCTGGCCAATGTCGGTGTGCCGTTGCTGCTCAAAGAGCTGATCGACACCATGAACCCCAAGGCAGACATGGGCGTGCAAGCCCTGCTGATCGTGCCGCTGGGCCTGTTGCTGGCCTATGGCTTGCTGCGCTTGTCTACCACGCTGTTTGCCGAGCTGCGTGAGCTGATTTTTGCCAAGGCCACCGAGGGCGCGTCGCGCTCCATCAGCCTGCAGGTGTTTCGCCACCTGCACGCCCTGAGCCTGCGTTTTCACCTGGAGCGCCAGACCGGTGGCATGACGCGTGACATTGAACGCGGTACGCGCGCCGTGCACTCGCTCATCAGCTACTCGCTCTACAGCATTTTTCCGACCCTGATTGAGGTGACGCTGGTGCTGAGCATTCTGGCGGTCAAGTTCGATGCCTGGTTTGCCTGGATCACCATGGCGGCGCTGGTGCTCTACATTGGTTTCACCATTGTGGTGACCGAGTGGCGCACCCAGTTCAGAAAACAGATGAACGAGTTGGACAGCACCGCCCACAGCCGTGCCATTGACTCACTGCTGAATTACGAGACGGTCAAGTATTTCAACAACGAAGAGTTTGAAGCCAAACGGTACGACGACAACCTGGAGCGCTACCGCAAGGCGGCGCTCAAGAGCCAGACCACCTTGAGCGTGCTCAACACCGGCCAGCAGCTGATCATTGCCGCCGGGCTGGTGCTGATGCTGTGGCGCGCCACGCAGGGTGTGGTGGACGGGCGCATGACGCTGGGTGACCTGGTGATGGTCAACGCCTTCATGATCCAGCTCTACATTCCGCTGGGTTTTTTGGGTGTGCTGTACCGCGAGATCAAGCAGGGCCTGACCGACCTGGAAAAAATGTTCACCCTGATGGAGCGCGAGCGTGAGATTGCCGATGTGCCGGGCGCTCAGCCCTTGCAGCTCAGCGGGGGCAGCCCTCACCCCAACCCTCTCCCAGTGGGAGAGGGAAAGGACAGCTCAGCAAAGCCTGTGTCTCTGGATTTGCTCCCTCGCCCTTTGGGAGAGGGAACGGACAGCGCAGCAAAGCCTGTGTCTCTGGATTTGCTCCCTCGCCCTTTGGGAGAGGGCCGGGGTGAGGGCAACGCCAGTGTGCGATTCAGCCATGTCAACTTTGCCTACGACACCGCGCGCCCGATCCTGCACGACATCAGTTTTGACATTCCGGCCGGCAAAACCGTGGCCGTGGTGGGGCCGTCGGGCTCGGGCAAGTCGACGCTGGCGCGCTTGTTGTTCCGGTTTTACGACGTGCAAAGCGGCCAGATTTTGATTGCCGGGCAAGACATCAAGCAGGTCACCCAGGCCAGCGTGCGCGCGGCCATTGGCATCGTGCCGCAAGACACGGTGTTGTTCAACGACACCATTGCTTACAACATTGCCTATGGCCAACCGGGCGCCACGCTGGAGCAGGTCACCGAAGCGGCCAAGTCGGCTCACATCCACAACTTCATCGCTGCCACACCCAAAGGCTATGACACCATGGTGGGCGAGCGCGGCCTGAAACTCTCGGGAGGAGAAAAGCAGCGTGTGGCGATTGCCCGCACCCTGCTCAAAAACCCACCGATTCTGATTTTTGACGAAGCCACCAGCGCACTCGATTCAGCCAACGAGCGCGCCATTCAGGCCGAACTGCAAAGCGTGGCGCACAACAAAACCACACTGGTGATTGCTCACCGCTTGTCTACCGTGGTGGACGCGCACGAGATTTTGGTGATGGAAGCCGGGCGCATTCTGGAGCGCGGCTCGCACACTGAGCTGCTGGCCAAAAATGGCCGCTACGCTGACATGTGGGCGCTGCAGCAGAGTGCCGAGTAGAGCGTTATGAATTTCAAGGCTTTTAAGCCTCTAACCCTTATAAAATAAGCGTAAGAAGCTATTTAAATAATAGTAAAACTGCTTTGCTGTTGCAAAAATTCCTGACGATCACAGACCATGTAAGCTGCACAGCTTCTCCGGCGGCAAGTCACACATCACAAAATTCGGGCGGTTAACCTATGAACAATCACTGCGTGCAAGAAGAAGTAGCCGACTACCTGGGGGGCTTGCGTGTGGCTAACACCGAAGAGGCCAAGAAGCTGCGCTTTCAAAACCTGCTCAACCGCCTTTTTCAAGACAGCCAGGCCGCCAGAGATGTTGTCAACAAGATGGCACAAGGCGGTGAAAAAACCATTTTCAACATCCCTCGGCCCGGCAACCTCAAGACCGGTTATGCCGACATTGCCTACAGCAACGTCATCATTGAATGGGAAAAAGACCTTGCCAAAACCGGGCGCCATGCCGAAGACCAATTGGCTGAGTACCTGGCGGGCAGCTGGCACAGCGGCGAGCGTTACGACTACATCCTGATTGCCACCGATGGCCGCGTCTGGCGCACCTACGCGCCCAACCTAGATGTGCTTTTGGGGCAGCCAGTCCCCAACCGTACGGCGTTGCGCAAGGTTGAAGACTTTGAGGTCAAAAAAGACAACGAAGACAAGTTCTTCTTCTTCCT
>JBGSRY010000230.1:0-9528 GCA_041737325.1 Rhodoferax sp.
TGAGCGCCAGTGCGCTGGGGGCGGGGCTGGCGGCCCTGTGGCCGGTGTTTGGCGTGCTGTGTCTGACGGCCTTGCTCACCGGCGGCGCGGTCGGGGTGGGGGCCATCAGTTTGCAGCGGCATGTGGGGCGTTGCGCACGCGACGTGGCAGAGCGCAAGCGCTTTTTCAGCTGGTTGTCGATTGGCCCGGCCTTGTCCAACTTTGTCGGCCCGCTGCTGGCTGGGGTGTTGATTGATGCCGATGGCTTTGTGCTGGCGTTTGGCGCGCTGGCGCTGTTGCCAGGGGTGTCGTGGTGGTTGCTGCACGCCACGCGCGAACTGCCGCTGGTGCAGCCCGATGATGCAGCGCAAAAGCGCCGCGCCTGGGATTTGCTGCGTGAACCCGCCATGCGCCGCTTGCTGCTGGTGAACTGGTTGATGTCGTCGTGCTGGGATGTGCACACCTTTGTGGTACCGGTGTTGGGGCATGAGCGCGGTTTGAGCGCCTCGGCCATTGGTGCCATTCTGGGCGGGTTTGCGCTGGCGGCTACCGGCATCCGGGTGGCGCTGCCCTGGTTGGCGGCAAACTTGCAAGAGCGCGTGGTCATCACCAGCGCCATGCTGGCCACGGCCAGCCTGTTTGCGCTGTACCCGTTCATGCACAGCGCTTGGGGCATGGGGTTGTGCTCGGCGGCGTTGGGCATTTCGCTGGGCTCGGTGCAGCCGATGATCATGAGCACGCTGCACCAGATCACGCCCGAGGCACGCCACGGCGAGGCGCTGGGCTTGCGGCTGATGTTGATCAACGCGTCCAGCGTCAGCATGCCGATGCTGTTTGGTGCTGCGGGTGCGCTGGCTGGTGTCAGTGTGGTGTCAGTGTGGTGTTCTGGACGGTGGGTGCGGCGGTGGGCTTGGGTGCGCGCCAAGCTTGGGCACTGCAGGGCTCGCCGTCATGACGGTAGTAGGGCGGGCTTCAGCCTGCCATGGGCGACTGAAGTCGCCCTACGCAGCAAGCCAAAAATTACAAGTGGTAAAAACGGGCAATCACGTCCCAGGCGGCTTGCGGCTCGTCCACAAAGTGCAGCAGGTCGATGTCTTCGGGGGCAATCACGCCTTCTTCCACCATGGCATCGAGGTTGATCAGGCGCTTCCAGTAACTGCTGCCAAACAGCACGATGGGTACGGGTTGCGCTTTTTTGGTCTGCACCAGGGTGATGACTTCAAACAGTTCGTCCAGCGTGCCAAAGCCGCCTGGAAAGGCCACCAGTGCCTTGGCGCGCATCATGAAGTGCATTTTGCGCAGCGCAAAGTAATGAAATTTGAAGCTTAAAGACGGTGTGACATAGGGGTTGGCGCTTTGCTCGTGCGGCAAGGCAATGTTCAGCCCGACGGTGGGTGCACCCATGTCATGCGCGCCGCGGTTGGCTGCTTCCATGATGCCGGGGCCGCCGCCGGTGCAAATGAACAGCTGTTTTTCAGCCGTCTGCAGGGCGCTGTGCTGGGCTACCAGGCGTGCAAACAAACGGGCCTGGTCGTAATGCTGGGCGTTGCGGACCTGGCGCTGCGCATTGGCAAGGGCTTGCGGGTCACCACTGGACTGCGCCTTGTCCAGCAGAGTTTGCGCTTGTTCAGGCGCAACGAAGCGTGCACTGCCAAACACCACCACCGTGTTGTGAATGCCTTGCGCACTCTGGCCCAAGTCGGGCTTGAGCATTTCAAGCTGGATACGCATGCCACGGGTTTCGCGGCGCAGTAAAAATTCGGGGTCGGCAAACGCCAGGCGGTGGGCGTTGGGGTTCAGCACGGTCTCATCGACGGGGTAGTTCAGCACATCGGCCCAGGCATCGGCCATGCGTTGTTCGATCAGCAGGTTGGGTAGTGTTTGGGTGTTATCCATGGAACTTGAGGGTTGGCCAAAAAAAAGGCTTCACACAGGAAGCCTTCGGTCGCTTGCAGCGCGTGGGTTATTACACGCGTTTGCGGTATTCGCCGGTGCGGGTGTCGATTTCGACCTTATCGCCCTGGGCGACAAAAATCGGCACACCGATCTCGAACCCGGTAGCCAGTTTGGCGGGTTTCAGAACCTTGCCAGAGGTGTCGCCTTTGACTGCAGGCTCAGTCCAGGTGATTTCACGCACCACGCTGGTGGGCAGCTCCACAGAAATGGCCTTGCCGTCATAGAACACCACTTCAAGCGGCATACCGTCTTCAAGGTAGTTGAGCGAGTCGCCCATGTTCTCGGCTTCCACTTCGTACTGGTTGTATTCCTCGTCCATGCAGATGTACATGGGGTCGGCAAAATAAGAGTAGGTGCAGTCTTTTTTGTCCAGAATGACCTGGTCGAGTTTGTCGTCGGCCTTGTAGACAATTTCAGTGTTGAAGTTGGCAATCAGGCTTTTGAGCTTCATGCGCACGGTGGCCGAATTGCGACCGCCACGGCTGTATTCGGTTTTCAGGACGACCATGGGGTCTTTGCCGTTCATGATGACATTGCCAGCGCGAATTTCTTGAGCGATTTTCATAAGAGAGTGCAGAGAAGTGCAGAAAGTAGGCCGCGCATCGGGCGGCGAGGGCGGCCAAGACTTCAGCTAATTTCTGTCATAACTCAAGCCTGCGCCGCAAAACCCAAGATTTTAATGGCTTTTTAAGCAGAATCCGATGAGTTGATCGACCAGTGCGGGTTGCGCCAGCAATTTTGTCCGGGCTTGGCGTACGCAAGTTTGCCAGTGCGCCGGGCAAAACAAGTCGGCGACGGGGGGGGCATGCGATGCCGTGTGCGCCGGGCTGGTGACAGCGTTCCAGCGCCAGTGAAATTGGCGCAGCGTTTCCGGGGCTTGCAGCCAGTCCAAAAAAGCAGCCAGTTTGGCGGCGTGCGCGCCGTCTTCTTGCGGATAAATGTGCCACACCAGCGGCTTGCCGGCCCACAGGGCACGCACCAGCGAGTCTTCACCGCGCACAAAATTCACATCACTGGCCCATAAAAGATGGTCAAAGTCGTCTTGTGAGAGCGCTGGGAGATATAAAAAAGAGAGCTTTTTACCCTTGTTCCATAAGGGCTGTAGTGCATTTTTGCTTGCAACCATGGCTTGCACAGCGGCCGTGGCGCGTCCTGCTGTCACGAGCAAGCAGGTGGCGATTTCATCCGCTGCCAAATGCGCCAGCAACTCGGCCAGCCCAGCGGGTTCGTAGCAGAACAGGGATAGCAGACGTTCCCCTTGCCAGTTCAGTCCATGCTGGGCCAGCCAGGTGCGGCGGTTAAATCGGGCTTGGCGTTGCAGCAGGTCTGCTTCATGCAGCAGGCCGCCCGTGCGCGTGGTCAAGCCGGGGTAAAAAAAATGTTTGGTCAACCCCGACCCGGGGCCGTGCAGTACCGGCGATGGCAGCCCGTGGCAACGCTCCACAAACGGTTCAGCACTCAGGTACTCCAGGTTAATCCATAAGCATTTTGTGCCTCTAGCCCTTATGGAATAAGCGTAAGCAGCTATAAATTCAGGATTGATTTCACATCCGAAGGCTTCCAGTAACACGTCGCCGGGGGTGATGCCGTTGAGGTCAAGCGGGGTTGTCCAGCGCATCACCGTGACCCCTGGCTCACCCGTTGGAGCCATCCAGCGCAGCGCCGTGGCATCGTCCAGCCACAGGTGCACGCTTTGCCCGGACTGCGCCAACTGGCACGCCAGCCGCCAGCACACACCGACATCGCCAAAGTTGTCGATGACGCGGCAAAAAATGTCCCAACGCAGGCTGGGGTAAGGGGTTTTCTGGTGCATGGCTGAATTGTCCACAATACGCACCTATGTCCGAACCCGAACCGATCACGCCTGTACCCGTTGACCTGGATGGAGCCGCCCAGAGCAAGCACCCCGAGCAGCTGCGCAGCGACGTCGCCAGTTTGCCGACGCTGCCAGGGGTTTACCGCTATTTTGATGCCCAGGGCAACGTGCTGTACGTGGGTAAAGCCATCAATTTGAAACGGCGGGTGTCGAGCTATTTCACCAAAAACCATGGGGGCACGCGCATTGGCCACATGGTCAGCAAAATCGCCCGGCTGGAAACCACGGTGGTGCGCTCTGAAGCCGAAGCGCTGCTGCTTGAGAACAACCTGATCAAGACCCTCAACCCCAAGTACAACATCTTGTTTCGGGACGACAAAAGCTACCCGTACCTCAAGATCAGCGCCCCGGCGGCGTTCTCGCGGGTGTCGTATTACCGCGGTGCGGTCGAGAAAAATAACCACTACTTTGGCCCGTACCCGAGCGCCTGGGCGGTGAAGGAAGCGATTTTGCTGCTGCAAAAAGTCTTCAAACTGCGCACCTGTGAAGACAGCGTGTTTGCCAACCGCACCCGGCCGTGCCTGCTGTACCAGATCAAACGCTGCAGTGGCCCGTGCGTGGGTCACATCTCACCCACCGTGTACGCCCAGGATCTGTTGGATGCCGAGCGGTTTTTGAATGGCGACACGCATGAAATCATGCGTGAGCTGGAGCGCCGCATGATGGTGCACGCTGAAAAACTGGAGTTTGAGCAAGCCGCCGAGTTGCGCAACCAGGTCGCGGCGCTCTCCAATGTGCTGCACCAACAGTCTGTGGACAACGTGTCAGACCGTGACGTGGACATCCTGGCCGTCAAAGTGCAGGGCGGTCGCGCCTGCGTCAACCTGGCCTTGGTGCGTGGTGGGCGGCATCTGGGGGATCGTCCGTATTTTCCGGTGCACGTGGAAGATGCGACCGATGGGCAGGACGGGGACGAGACCGATGCGCCCAGCGCTGTGCGCAGCGTGGAGGCGCAGGTGTTGGATGCCTTCATCGCCCAGCATTATTTGAATGTGCCTGCACCTGCTTCTTTGGTGGTCAGCGTGCCGGTCGACCAAGGGCTGCTGCAGCTGCTGTGCGAACAAACCGGGGTCAAGGTCAGCGCGGTGCATAACCCGCGTGAGCAGCGTCGCATCTGGCTGGAGATGGCGCAAACCAATGCCGGGCTGCAGCTGGCGCGTTTGCTGGCCGAAGAAGGTTCGCAACAAGCCCGCACCCGGGCGCTGGTGGAGGCGCTGGACTTGGCATTGGACAACCTGGAAGACTTGCGCGTGGAATGTTTTGACATCTCGCACACGGCAGGTGAATGCACGCAGGCCTCGTGCGTGGTGTTTCACCACCACAAAATGCAAAACGCCGAGTACCGTCGTTTCAAAATCAACGACATCACCCCGGGTGACGATTACGCCGCCATGCGCCAGGTGTTGTTGCGTCGCTATGGCAAGTTGGCGCAAGCGCTGGCACAGGCCAAACAAAGCGGCGAAACACCCGCTGGCACGGGTCGTTTGCCAGACTTGGTGCTGGTTGACGGCGGCAAGGGGCAGGTGTCGATGGCGCGCGACGTGTTCGAGCAATTAGGGCTGGATTTGGCGCTGATTGTGGGGGTGGAAAAAGGCGAGGGGCGGCGCATTGGACTGGAAGAACTGGTGTTTGCCGACGGGCGTGACAAGGTTTACCTGGGCAAGGATTCGGCGGCGCTGATGCTGGTGGCGCAGATTCGGGACGAGGCGCACCGCTTTGCCATCACCGGTATGCGCGCGGCACGCGCCAAGGTGCGCATGGACGGCGGCAAGCTGGAAGAAATTCCCGGCATTGGCCCCAAACGCCGTGCGCGGCTGTTGCAGCGTTTTGGCGGCGTACGTGGCGTGGCGCAGGCATCGACTGACGACATGGCTTCAGTTGAGGGCATATCGCATGAACTGGCTGAGGAAATTTACCGGGCGCTGCACTGACGGGACTGGCTTGGGTGCGGGTTGGAAGAATCCGCGCTACGGGTTCAAAATCATGGCCGTGTCATGCCACAATGGGTTCATGTTTTGGACTATTCCCACCCTCATGACCTGGGCTCGCATTGTGGCGATTCCATTGATTGTGGGCGTGTTTTATTTGCCAATTGATGCGGGCACGCGCAACCTGATTGCCACCGTGATGTTTGTCGTGTTTGCCGCCACCGACTGGCTTGACGGTTACCTGGCGCGCAAGCTCAACCAGGTGTCTGCGTTTGGCGCTTTTCTGGACCCGGTGGCCGACAAATTTCTGGTCTGCGCCTGTGTGCTGGTGCTGGTGCATTTAGGCCGGGCGGATGTGTTTGTGGGCTTGATCATCATCGGGCGCGAAATTGCCATTTCGGCGCTGCGTGAGTGGATGGCGCAAATCGGGGCGGCCAAAAGCGTGGCGGTGCACATGATCGGCAAACTCAAGACCACGGCGCAGATGGTGGCGATTCCGTTTTTGCTGTTTGACGGCATGTTGTTTGGCCTGATCAACACCCATGTGTGGGGTGTCTGGCTGATCTGGCTGGCGGCCATCATGACCGTCTGGTCGATGGTCTATTACCTGCAAAAAGCCTTGCCCGAAATCAAATCGCGTGTGCAATGACGGTCGCTGTTGAACGGCCGCTGATCCGCGCCATGCCTGCCGTGTTTGTGCTGATCTGGGCCACCGGTTTCATCGTGGCGCGCTACGGTATGCCGCACGCACCACCGCTTAAATTTCTGGTGCTGCGCTACAGTTTTTCCATTGCCTGCTTTCTGGTCTGGATTGCGCTTTTCAAAGTGAAGTGGCCAACCCATTTGAATCAATGGCTGCACCTGGGTTTGACCGGTGTGTTGATGCACGCGGGTTACCTCGGTGGGGTGTGGGCTGCGGTCAAACTGGGCATGGGCTCGGGCCTGTCGTCGCTGATCGTCGGGTTGCAACCGGTGCTGACCGCCTTGTGGCTGGCCTCTACCGGGTTTCGCATCGTGCCGCGCCAATGGGCCGGGCTGTTGCTCGGGTTCATTGGCCTGGTGCTGGTGGTGTCACGTAAATTTGGCAGCGGTGGCGAGGCCAACGCGCTCAACCTGGCCCTGGCCATTGGCGCGCTGCTGAGCATCACGGCGGGCACTTTGTACCAAAAACGCTTTGTCACGGCCTGTGACGTGCGCAGCGCCAATACCGTGCAGCTGTTGGCGGCGCTGCTGGTGACCTTGCCGTTTGCCGCGCTGGAAACGGAGGCCATTGACTGGCATCCCGAGTTGATCGGCGCGCTGGCCTGGTCGGTGCTCGGGCTCACGTTGGGCGGCAGTTCGCTGCTGTACATGTTGATCCAGAAGGGCGCGGCCGCATCGGTCACCAGCCTGATGTACCTGGTACCCCCGGTGACTGCGCTGATGGCCTGGGTGCTGTTTGCCGAGCCCATCACCGCTGTGACCCTGGGCGGCACGCTGCTGACGGCGGTGGGTGTGGCGCTGGTGGTGCGTCAGCCCCTGGTTTGAAATTGATTTGCAAGGAGGCATCTTGAGCACACAACGCATCGCTGTCATCGCCGGTGACGGCATTGGCAAAGAGGTCATGCCTGAAGGCTTGCGCGTGGTGCAAGCAGCGGCTGACCAATTTGGCATCCAGCTGCAGTTTGACCACTTTAACTTTTCCAGCTGGGACTATTTTGAAAAACACGGCCAGATGCTGCCCGACAACTGGAAAGACCAGATTGGCGGTCACGACGCGATCTACTTTGGTGCCGTGGGCTGGCCTGAAAAAATTCCTGACCACGTGTCGCTGTGGGGCTCGTTGCTGCAGTTCCGGCGCGAGTTTGACCAGTACATCAACCTGCGCCCGGCGCGCCTGATGCCGGGCATCACCTGCCCGGTGGTGCGCCGTGATGGCAGCGCGCGTCTGCCGGGTGAAATCGACATGATGATCGTGCGCGAAAACACCGAAGGCGAATACTCCAGTATCGGCGGGCGAATGTACGCTGGCACCGAGCGCGAGATCGTGCTGCAAGAAACGGTGATGTCGCGCGTGGGGGTGGATCGGGTGTTGAAGCATGCCTTTGAGCTGGCTCAGTCACGCCCCAACAAGCACCTGACCAGCGCCACCAAGAGCAACGGCATTGCCATTACCATGCCGTATTGGGACGAGCGCGTGGCCGAGATGGCCAAAGCCTACCCACAGGTGCGCGTGGACAAGTTCCACATCGACATTCTGACGGCGCATTTTGTGCAACGGCCTGACTTTTTTGACGTGGTGGTGGGCAGCAACCTGTTTGGCGACATCCTGAGCGACCTGGGGCCAGCCTGCACCGGCACCATTGCCATAGCACCCAGTGCCAACCTCAATCCCGAGCGCAAATTTCCGTCGCTATTTGAGCCAGTGCATGGCTCGGCCCCGGACATTGCGGGCAAGGGCCTTGCGAACCCGATTGGTCAAATCTGGAGCGGTGCGATGATGCTGGATTTTCTTGGGCATAAGGCCGCTCATGATGTGATCTTGACAGCCATTGAGCAGGCGTTAGCACCGCAAAGTGGGGCCCCGCGTACGCCAGATTTGGGTGGCAAGGATTCAACCCAGGCGCTGGGGCAAGCGATTGCGGCGTATGTGGCCCAGCACTGAAATCCGATGCAGGTAAAGGAAAATGTTGTTTTTTAAAAATTTCAGCCGGTCTTGAAGGGCTTCAAATAATCCGGTCTAGAATCGCCTCCTGCTCCAAATCTTGTTGCGGCTATAAGTCATTATTTGCGCCACATGAATTTGTAAATTTGAATTTTTGACCCCTCCGGCGAACATTCAAAACACGAGACACCTGATAAATTTTGTTACATACCAAGAGAGGTTTGTTGTGAATAAAAGTGAACTGATTGATTACATTTCCACCAGCGCAGACATGTCGAAAGCCTCGGCTGCACGCGCGCTGGAGGCCACCATTGAAGCCGTCAAAATCACCTTGAAAAAAGGGGGCTCGGTGTCTTTGGTAGGGTTTGGTACGTTTGCTGCCACCAAGCGTGCTGCGCGTGTGGGGCGCAACCCGCGCACGGGCGCATCGATTAAAATCAAGGCTGCCAAAGTGCCCAAGTTCCGTCCGGGCAAGGCCTTGAAGGACGCTTTGAATTGAACCGGTTTCGGTTGGGTGATTAGCTCAGTTGGTAGAGCGGCGCCCTTACAAGGCGTAGGTCGGCGGTTCGAGCCCGTCATCACCCACCATTCAAAATAAAGGCGAACACAGGTTCGCCTTTTTTATTGCCACGCAGGAGAGTTTTTCATGTTTGATATTTTTCGAAAACACACCAAGATCATGATGGGGGTGATGTTTTTGTTGATCATTCCGTCGTTTGTGTTGTTTGGGATTGACGGCTACAACCGCATGAAAGAATCAGAAGCTGTGGTTGCACGTGTGGGGGGGCTAGATATCACCCAGACCCAATGGGATCAAGCGCACAAAGTGGAAGCTGATCGTTTACGTGCCGCCAGGCCCAACCTGGATGCCAAGTTGCTGGACTCGCCTCAAGCGCGTTACGCCACGTTGGAGCGTCTGGTGCGCGAACGTGTGGTTGCTTTGACTGCAGAAAAAGTCAAACTGGCAACCAGTGACGCACGCTTGGCGAGATTTTTGCAAGAAGATCCAAGCATCGCCTCACTGCGCAAACCAGACGGTAAATTGGACATGGATCGCTATCGACAGTTGGCGGCTGCCCAAGGTCTGACACCGGAAGGGTTTGAAAACAGTGTTCGGCGGGACTTGTCCAACCAACAAGTGGAAG
>JBGSRY010000247.1:0-4101 GCA_041737325.1 Rhodoferax sp.
TGTTTTTTTCTTTGGCTTCTTGCTCGTTCAAGCCCACACGTGCCACCTCGGGCTCAATGAACGTGGCCCAGGGCATCACCGAATAATCCACCTTGAATTTTTTGAAGTTGCCAAACAGCGCATTCACCGCCGCATACCAGGCCATGTGACCCGCGGCGTGGGTAAATTGGTAGGGGCCGGCCACATCACCGGCAGCAAAAATGTTGGGGTACAGGGTTTCCAGGTAGTCGTTCACAGCCACCGTGCGCTGGGTTTCGATGCCCAATGCCTCCAGGCCGTATCCGTCCAGCCGCGCCACGCGCCCCACGGCACACAACAAGGCATCAAACTCAATGCGTTTTTCAACACCCTGGTGCTTCACCACAATGAATTTACGCTCACCGTCGCGCTCACAGCGCACGGCATCGTGGCCGGTCAGCACCGCAATGCCGTCGCGCTCAAACGCCTGGCGTGCCAGTTCGGACACCTCTGCGTCCTCGCGGCGCATGATGCGCTCACCGCGTTCCACCTGAAACACCTTGGAGCCCAGGCGGGCAAAGCTCTGCGCCAGTTCACAGCCAATCGGGCCGCCGCCCAGCACCACCAGCCGCTGGGGTGGTGTGTCCAGCTTGGCAAATTCATCCCACAGTGTGTCGCTGGTGACATAGCCCACATCATCCAGCCCAGGCAAAGGGGGCACATAGGGGTTGGCCCCGGCGGCAATGATGATTGAGCGTGTGGTCAGGCGTTGCGTGCCACCCTGGTTGAGGGTGATCTCAACCGTCCAGGGGTCGATGATCCTGGCATAGCCTTGCAGTACTTCAACACCCAGTTCGGTGTAGCGCGCCACACTGTCGTGCGGCTGCACCGTGCGAATCACCTCATGCACCCGCGCCATCACTTGGCGGAAACTGAAGCGGGGCTCGGTGGCGCTCAAGCCATAGTTTTCGGCGTGGCGCATCTGGCTGGCGATGCGCGACGATTTGATCAGCGCCTTGCTCGGTACGCAGCCGTAGTTCAGGCAGTCGCCCCCCATTTTGTGGGTCTCAACCAACGTGACTTTGGCTTTGACAGCGGCGGCAATGTAAGAACTGACCAAGCCGGCTGCCCCGGCACCTATGACGATCAAATTGCGGTCAAACGTTTTGGGCTTTTGCCATTTGGCATAGACACGGCGGCGTTGCAGGATGTTCATGATTTTTTTGGCCAGCAGGGGAAATACACCGAGCAGGGCAAATGACAACAAAATGCCCGGTGACACGATGCCTGACAAGCTATTGAGCTGCGCCAGTTGCGTGCCTGCATTCACATAAACCAATGTCCCAGCCAACATGCCCAACTGGCTGATGCCGTAGTAGCTCAGGGTGCGAATCGGTGTCAGCCCCATGAGTAAATTCACCAGAAAAAACGGAAAAATCGGCACCAGCCGCAGGGTAAACAAATACAGCGCGCCTTCCTTTTCAATGCCCTCGTTGATGGCCTTGAGGCGCTGACCAAAGCGGCGCTGTACCGCGTCACGCAACACATAGCGCGCGGCCCAAAAAGCCAGCGTAGCCCCGATGCTGGAGGCAAATGACACGATGACCGTGCCCATGGCCAGCCCAAACAGCGCACCAGCAGCCAGCGTCAGGATCACCGCGCCTGGCAGCGACAGGGCCGTGGCCAGTACGTACGCGGCAAAAAAAGCCAAGCCAACACCCCATGGCGAAGCCGCACGCTGCGCCTGAAACTGCCCCAGGCTGGCCTGCAGGCCCTGCAGTGTCAGGATGTGCTGTAAATCCAGTACAAAAAAAGCCGCGACCAGCAGGGCTGCCAAACCAAGAACCAGTGTTTTTTTCATAAGTTGCCCATTGTCATCCGCATTGATCCAGGCAACGGTGCATCGCCCTGTGCACGGGTAGTCGTGCCGGGCGCTGTGGTTCTTACAGGGCGATCAATCCACCTTGTATGCGGCAAAACGCTCGTCCACCGGGGTGGCAAACAGGTGGTTGCTGAAATTACTGAGGGTTTTGACGGCAATGGCCAGCACGATGTACATCAGGTCGGTTTCTTTGTAGCCGGCATCCAGGAAATTTTTGACAGTGTCGGGGCTGGGTTGACCATGGCTTTTGACCATGGCTACGGTGGTGGCATACAGCGTGGCCAGCTTGGCATCTGGAATGGCCGTCTGCGCACGGATAGCCTTGAGCACATCAGCGGGCACGCCCGACATCTTTTCGGCGATCATGCTGTGCGCTGCGGTGCAGTATTTGCAACCGTTGACCTGGCTGACGGCCAGGAACACCACTTCTTGTTCGGCCGGTTTCAAGCCCGATTCACCACGGAACAAACCGTAGCCGTGCAGGTAGGTGCTGAGCACACCGGGCGCATTGGCCATGTTGGCGTACATGTTGGGTATGAAGCCCACTTGCTTGAGGGCAATGTCCAGAATGTCCTTGGCTTTGCCTTCGGCGCTGGCGTGGTTGATGGGTTTGAGTTGATGCACAAGGGGGGTGGCTGACATGGTTGGGTTCTCCTGGGTTAGCACGGTGAAACGGGTTTGCCGGCAGCGAATCTGTGGCAACCGTTTGGCGTGTCTCTGAATGGTAAAAACAAGCGCACCAGCTAACCACACCCATCGTCTCGAATGTCTGCTTGGCCGTCTCGGAAATTACCTTTCAAATCGCGCTGCCAGGCCGACGTGCGATGGCGTGCTCTGGCTGGGTATGAATGCGGCCAAAAACTTTGGTTGTACGTCCTCAGCCCTGGGTGAATATCGGATAGGCGAAGATTCGATCACTGCTGTGGTTCTATTTACGTGCAAGTTGTGGTCGTTGTCGGGGCGCTGAAGCGTGCGCAGTAAGAAAAGCCGACACGGTCACGACTGATGACCATCGCCACGCGTCTTGCGCTTTGGCGCTACAGCAACCCACCACCGGAGCCCACCATGATTCAAGCCATCTGGCACAACACCGTGATTGCCCAAACCAGCACCTTTGAAACCGTTGAAGGCAACCGCTACTTTCCGGCCAGCAGTCTGGCTATGCAGTATTTCCAGCCCAGCGCCACGCACAGCACCTGCCCCTGGAAAGGCGTGGCCAGTTACTACCACGTGAAGGTTGATGGGCAAACCAACAAGGACGCGGCCTGGTTTTACCCCGCACCCAAGTCGGCGGCGGCCAACATTGCCAACCACGTGGCGTTTTGGCGCGGCGTGCAGGTGGTGGAAGTGCCTGATGCCTGATTGCGCTTTCAGGCAGCATCCCGCGCCAACCGGATGCCGGTGAACTGCCAGCAGGCGCTGGCGGCAAAAAAATTGCGGTACGTGGCGCGGCTGTGTCCCGCAGGTGTGGCCACCGAGCCACCGCGCAGCACGTACTGGTTGACCATGAACTTGCCGTTGTATTCGCCCACAGCACCGGGCGCGGTGCGAAAGCCCGGGTAGGGCGCGTAGCTGGATGCTGTCCATTGCCAAGCGGTGTCAAAAAGCTGCTGCAGCGGCTGACCTGTGGCCGTGGCGCTGGTGGCAGCGTGTTCCCATTCAAACTCGGTGGGCAAGCGGGCCTGGGCCCAGCGCGCATAGGCATCAGCCTCAAAGTACGACACGTGCTGCACTGGCCCATGCACATCCAGCGGGTGCCGCCCGCCCAGTGTGAATTCTGTCCACTGCTTGCCCTGTGCGTGCCAATACAGCGGCTGCTGACGTTGCTGCGCCACACGCCAGTCCCAGCCTTCGGCCAGCCAATGCATCGGGTCAGCATAGCCGCCCGCAGCGATGAAGGCGGCAAATTCACCGTTGGTCACCAGCCGGGATGCCAGTTGATAAGGGGGCAAAAAAACCGGATGCCTTGGCGTTTCGTTGTCAAAACAAAAGTCGTTGCCACGGTGGCCGATGTCAACCAGGCCACCTTGAAAGCTTGACCAGTTCAACGCATGGGCGGGCTCGGCCACAGGGGCTGGAGCACCATAAGCGGGAAACAAGGGGTTGCGTG
The DNA here is from genome assembly GCA_041737325.1 of Rhodoferax sp. Classification (GTDB taxonomy): domain Bacteria; phylum Pseudomonadota; class Gammaproteobacteria; order Burkholderiales; family Burkholderiaceae_C; genus Rhodoferax. Next base: position 3,951 of record JBGSRY010000247.1, read on the forward strand.
ACAACAAATGCAGCACGTCGGTCAGCAGCAGCTCCTGGTGTTGTTGCTCGTGTTGCAGGCCCAGCGTGACCAGTTGGCGCAACTCGGCGTTGGCTGCCTGCGCTGGCCACAACGTTTGCTCCGCGCGATCGGCCCGCTGACGCTCCTGTTC
>JBGSRY010000269.1:0-3011 GCA_041737325.1 Rhodoferax sp.
CACCGACATGTTTGCCCCGATCGTGGCCGATGCCGAAGCCGGTTTTGGTGGTGTGCTCAACGCGTTTGAACTGATGAAGAACATGATCCGCGCCGGCGCTGCGGGCGTGCATTGGGAAGATCAACTGGCATCAGCCAAGAAATGCGGTCACATGGGCGGCAAGGTGCTGGTGCCCACCAATGAAGCGGTTCAAAAGCTGATTGCAGCCCGCATGGCCGCTGACGTGTGCGGCGTGCCGACGCTGGTGATTGCCCGTACCGATGCGGAAGCCGCTGACCTGCTGACCAGCGATTATGACGAAAACGACAAGCCTTTCCTGACCGGTGAGCGCACCGCCGAAGGTTTCTACCGTTCTAATAAGGGTCTGAACCAGGCTATCAGCCGCGCCGTCGCCTACGCCGACTATGCTGACCTGGTGTGGTGCGAAACCGGCACGCCTGACCTTGAATTTGCCCGCAAGTTCGCCGAAGCCGTGCGTGCCAAACACCCTGGCAAATTGCTGGCCTACAACTGCAGCCCGTCTTTCAACTGGAAGAAAAATCTGGACGATGCCACCATTGCCAAGTTCCAGAAAGAGCTCGGCGCGATGGGTTACAAGTACCAGTTCATCACCCTGGCTGGCATTCACTCGATGTGGTTCAACATGTTTGACTTGGCACAAGACTACGTCAAACGCGGCATGTCGGCCTATGTTGAACGCGTGCAAGAGCCTGAATTTGCAGCGCGTGACCGGGGCTATACCTTTGTGTCACACCAGCAAGAAGTGGGCACGGGCTACTTTGACGAAGTCACCACCGTGATTCAAGGTGGCAAGTCCAGCGTGACGGCCTTGACCGGTTCAACCGAAGAAGCACAGTTCCACTGATCGGTTGCCATAAGAACAGGCCCGAGGAGGCCCGTGGCCAGCAGCTTGTATGGGCTGCTGGCCTTTTTTGATGGTGAAGTGCTACCGCTAAAATCGATTGGTTTTTTAATTCATCCTTTCACACATCATCATGGTTCAAATCACCCTTCCTGACGGCTCAACACGCGACTATGCAGGGCCTGTCACAGTGACAGAGGTGGCTGCGTCCATTGGCGCTGGACTGGCCAAGGCGGCGCTGGCGGGCAAAGTGGACGGCAAAGTGGTTGACACCAGCTTTGTGATCGATAAGAACAGTGCCTTGGCCATCGTCACCGCCAAAGATGCCGATGGGCTGGAGGTGATTCGCCATTCCACCGCGCATTTGCTGGCGTATGCGGTTAAATCCTTGTTTCCTGAGGCGCAAGTCACCATTGGCCCGGTGATTGAAAACGGCTTCTTTTACGACTTTTCCTTCAAGCGCCCGTTTACCGTTGAAGACCTCAGCGCCATCGAGAAAAAAATGGCAGCCCTCGCGGCACTGGACGAACCTGTGGTGCGCCGCGTGTTGCCGCGTGACGAAGCGGTGGCGTACTTCAAAGGGCTTGGAGAACACTACAAGGCCGAGATCATCGGCAGCATTCCAGCAGGCGAAGATGTCAGCCTGTACCGTGAGGGCGCTTTTGAAGATTTATGCCGCGGCCCACACGTGCCCAGCACCGGCAAGCTCAAGCACTTCAAGCTCATGAAAGTGGCGGGCGCTTACTGGCGTGGCGACCATAAAAATGAAATGCTGCAACGCATTTACGGCACTGCCTGGGCCACCAAAGACGAGCTGCAGCAGCATCTGACCATGTTGGAAGAAGCTGAAAAACGCGACCACCGCAAGCTCGGTCGTGAGCTTGACCTGTTTCACATTGATGAATTTTCACCCGGCACGGTGTTTTGGCATCCCAAGGGCTGGACGTTGTGGCAGCAAGTTGAGCAATACATGCGGCAGGTGTACCGCGACAACGGCTACCAAGAGGTCAAAGGCCCTCAGATTCTGGACAAAGGCTTGTGGGAAAAAACCGGCCACTGGGATAAGTACCGTGAAAACATGTTCACCACCGAGTCTGAAAAGCGCGAGTACGCCTTGAAACCGATGAACTGCCCAGGCCACATCCTGATCTTCAAACAGGGCATCAAGAGCTACCGAGACTTGCCACTGCGCTATGGTGAGTTTGGTCAGTGCCACCGCAATGAACCCACGGGTGGTCTGCACGGCATCATGCGCGTGCGCGCGTTCACGCAGGATGACGGCCACATCTTTTGCACCGAAGACCAGATTCAATCTGAGGTGGTGGCGTTCACCACGCTGTTGCAAAAGGTCTACCGGGATTTTGGTTTTACCAAGATCATTTACAAGTTGTCCACCCGACCCGAAAAGCGCATTGGCACGGACGAGAGCTGGGATCGGGCTGAAAACGCTTTGGCTGAGGGCTTGCGTGCGTCAGGCTGTGATTTTGAAATCCTGCCGGGTGAGGGCGCGTTTTATGGTCCCAAGATCGAGTACACGCTGAAGGACGCGATCGGTCGTCCCTGGCAGTGCGGCACGATCCAGGTGGATCCCAACTTGCCAGGCCGGTTGGAGGCTGAATTTGTTGGTGAAGACGGGGCTCGGCATCGCCCCATCATGCTGCATCGGGCCATCGTTGGCAGCCTGGAACGCTTCATCGGCATTTTGATCGAAGAGACCGCTGGCGCTGTGCCCAGCTGGCTGGCTCCGGTGCAGGTGAAAGTGCTCAACATCACCGACGCGCAGGCCGAATACGCCAAAAACGTCGCCAAAACGTTGCAAAATCAAGGGTTTAGGGTGGAATTAGACCTTCGTAACGAAAAAATTACGTATAAAATACGCGAGCATTCAATGCAAAAAGTGCCGTATTTGGTCGTGATTGGCGACAAAGAAATGGCATCTGGTGCTGTTGCGGTGCGCGCCCGGGGTGGTCAAGACCTTGGAGTCATGTCAGTTGACGAGTTTGCAAACAGGCTGTCGGCTGATGTTTCCCGAAAATCAAATGTTTGATGGATTGACATCGTTCCATACGCGTTGCGTTGTGCAGTTAAGCCACTTCAGGTGGCAGTTTTTGTGAAGGATTGAGTCATCGCTACCGAATATCGTGATCGC
>JBGSRY010000296.1:0-1595 GCA_041737325.1 Rhodoferax sp.
GACATTGGCGAAAGCCTTTACCCCTTTGATTCAGCCCAACCCTACTGGCAAGCTTTTTTGGTGGGCGTGACCAACACCCTGCGCGTGGCAGTGTTGGGCATCATTTTGGCCACCCTGTTGGGCACCTTGTTGGGCGTTGGGCGCTTTTCACGCAACGCTTTGGTGCGCGGACTGTGCCTGTGTTACGTGGAAGCCTTTCGCAATATCCCCGTGCTGCTGCAACTGTTGTTGTGGTATGTGATCCTGACCGAAGTGTTGCCGGCATCGTCAGAAGCCTGGGTGGTTGGCCCCCTGTTTTTAAGCAAAGGCGGCTTGAACTACCCGATTCCCGTATGGGGAACGGGCCAGCTGTGGGCGGCTTACGGCTTGCTGCCCGGTGTGTTGCTGGGTTGGGCTTACCGCCGCTGGGCTGTTCGGCAATTTGAAGCCACCGGCAAGCCACTCAGTATGGTCGTGTTGCCCCTGTTGATTCTGCTGCTGGCAAGCTTGGCAGGTTGGGCGCTGGGGGGCGCACCGACCGAATTCAACCGCCCGATCAAAGGCGATTTTTCAATTGAAAACGGCGGTGCTCTCACGCCAGAATTTTTGGCCGTGCTGATGGGTCTGACGCTCTATACCGCGTCTTTTATCGCCGAAGTGGTGCGCGGCGGCATTGCTTCGGTAGCCCGTGGTCAGGGTGAAGCGGCTTCTGCGCTGGGGTTGAACAAAGCTCAGGAAATGCGTCTGGTGATGTTGCCGCAAGCGCTGCGCGTGATCATTCCGCCTCTGACCAACCAGTACCTGAACCTGACCAAAAACTCGTCGCTGGCAGTGGCCATTGGCTACCCGGATGTGGTGTCCATTGCCAACACAGCCCTGAACCAGACCGGGCGGGCTGTGGAATGCATTTCCATCGTCATGCTGGTGTACCTGACCACGTCGTTGGGTACTTCGCTGCTGATGAACTGGTACAACAGCCGTGCGGCGATCAAGGAACGTTGAAGTGAACCCCACCATGAATACCACGACTTTCAAACCTATTGCCGCACGCCCGGCCCCTGTCAACACCGAAGGCCCGGTGGCCTGGGTCAAAGCCAATTTGCTGGCCGACTGGAAAACCACACTGGCCACCCTGCTGATTGGCGGCGTACTCCTATGGCTGATGCCACAGCTGCTCAACTGGGCCATTCTCAAGGCCGTTTGGGTTCCCAGCTTTGAGGCTTGCCGTGCCGACGGCGCGGGGGCCTGCTGGGGTGTGATTGCCGAAAAATACCGCATCATCATTTTTGGCCGTTACCCCTTTGACGAGCAGTGGCGGCCCCTGGTGGCGACTGTCATGCTGATTGGCCTGCTGGTGCTGAGCTGCATGCGCGTGGCCTGGAAAGCCTGGCTGCCGTTGCTGTGGCTGGTGGTGTTTGCCATTTTCTTCACGCTGATGCATGGCAACACCCTGGGCTTGACCCAGGTCGACACCGACCGCTGGGGCGGCTTGCCGCTGACCATTTTGCTGGCCTCGGTGTCGTTGGTGCTGTCGTTCCCGATCGCACTGTTGGTTGCGCTGGGCAGGCGTTCCAACCTGCCCGCCATTCGCAGTTTTTGCGCCATTTACGTGGAAC
>JBGSRY010000305.1:0-5820 GCA_041737325.1 Rhodoferax sp.
CCGAGCGCAGCCAGGAAGCCGCCAAAGAAATTGGCGAGCTGGCGGGCAGCAGCGTCACCACCGCCGAGCGTGCTGGCAAACTGCTGGACGAGATCGTGCCCAGCATTCAAAAAACCAGCGAACTGGTGCAAGAAATTGCCGCAGCCAGCTCAGAGCAAAGCGAATCGGTGACGCAAATTGGTGGGGCCATGGGGCAGCTCAGCAAGGCCACGCAGCAAAACGCCAGTGCGTCAGAAGAACTGGCCGCCACCAGCGAAGAGCTCAGTGGCCAGGCCGAGCAACTGCAGCAAAGCATTGCGTTCTTCAATACCGGCGCAGGGCAGGTTCAAGTGCCTGATCGTCATGCCTTGAACGCGTCAGCGCGCACCCCCGAGCGCAGGCTGGGCAGTGGCTCCGCCAACCAGCGCACCCACGCGCCTTTGATTGCTGCGCCGGTGCGCCGGGGTGATCTTGGAAACTTTAAGCCATATTAGTCTGTAGCCCTTATAAAAGCTTGCGAGTGTGCTATGAAATATAAAGTGGAACCGAGCCTGCGCGAGCGGGTCATGCGCGATGACGATTTCATCGTCTCCAAGACCGACCTCAAAGGCCGCATCACCTACTGCAACCGCATCTTTGTCGAGTTTTCGGGTTATGCCGAATCCGAACTGCTGGGGGCGCAGCACAACATCGTGCGTCACCCCGACATGCCGCGCGGTGTGTTCAAGTTTTTGTGGGACACCCTTGAGACCAAAAAAGAGTGTTTTGCCTATGTCAAAAACATGAGCAAAAACGGTGACTTCTATTGGGTTTTTGCCAACGTCACGCCCGACCTGGATGCCCAAGGCAACGCGCAGGGCTACTTCAGCGTGCGGCGCAAAGCGCAGCCCAAAGCCATTGCCGTGGTCTCCGATGTCTACAAAGCCATGCTGGTTGAGGAGCAACGAGCTGGAGCCAAAGACGCGTGCGATGCGTCACTGGCTTTGCTGGGTTCGGTTCTGAAACAAAAAGGAGTCAGCTATGAACAGCTCATCCTCTCGCTCTGAAGGCCTCGGCATGGCCTGGCTGCTGGGCGGCATTTTGCTGGCCGGTGCGTTGCTGCAAAGCTGGCACGACGGCTGGAGCGCGTTTGCCTTGGTATGGCTGTTGCCCGCGCTAGGCTGTTTGTTGGCGTGGCAAAGCCGGCTGCAAAGCCAGCAACGCTATGTGCTGGAGATTCAGGCCATTGCCCGCGACATTGCCCACGGCAAGTTTGAGCGGCGCTTGCACAAGCTGCCCACGCAGGGGCTGTTTCATGACCTGTGCTGGGACTTCAATGACATGCTGGATCAGTTGGAAGCCTGCTTCAGGGAACAAGCCACGGTGCTGCAGTACGCCAGCACGGGCCAGTATTTCAGGTGCGCCCAGGGCACCGGGCTGCGCGGCACATTTGCCCAATCGCTGGCGCAAACCAACCAGTCCTTGCAAACCCTGTCAGACAACGCTGCGCGTGAGGCCCAGGCGGCTGCTGAGAAACAGGCCACACAAGAAAAAGAGCAGCGTCTGGCGAATGAAAATCTGCGCATCCGCAATGCACTGGACAAGTGCAGCACCAACGTGATGATTGCCAATGCCCAGCACGACATCATCTACATGAATGAAACTGTGGCCGCCATGATGCAGCGCAACCAGGCCGCGCTGCGCCGCGCGCTACCTAACTTTGATGCCAGTGCCCTGCTGGGGCAAAGCATTGACCAGTTTCACAAAAACCCGGCCCATCAGCGCGATCTGCTGACCCGGCTCACAGGCACGTATAGCACCCAAATTGAGGTGGCTGGTCTGTCATTTGGCTTGAGCGCCAGCCCGGTGCTGGACACCCATGGCGAGCGCATGGGCACAGTGGTGGAGTGGGCCGACCGCACCCAGGAAGTGGCGACAGAAAAAGAATTGGCCCGCGTGGTGTCGGCGGCGGTGCAGGGCGATCTGGACCAGCGTTTGGTGCTGGCCGACAAAGTCGGATTTTTTGCCACCCTGAGCGAGGCCATGAACCAGCTCATTGCCACCACCCAGTCCACCATGAATGATGTGGCGCAGGTGTTGGCCGGTGTGGCAGAAGGTGACCTGACGCAGCGCATCCAGCGCGATTACCAGGGTGTGTTTGGTCAAGTCAAAGACAGCGTCAATGCGTCCACTGACAAGTTGACCCAGGTCATTGGTGAGGTGCGCGCCGCCGCCGATGCCCTCACCGGTGCGGCCAACCAGGTCAGCAGCACGGCGCAGTTCTTGAGCCAGGCCGCCAGCGAGCAAGCCGCCAGCGTCGAAGAAACCACCGCGCAAGTGGACGTGATGAGCGCGTCCATCAACCAGAACAGTGACAACGCCAAGGTTACCGACGGCATGGCCACCAAAGCCAATCAAGAAGCATCTGACGGTGGAGCCGCCGTGATTCAAACGTTGGTAGCTATGAAAAAAATAGCGGCCAAGATTGGCATTGTGGACGACATTGCCTACCAAACCAATTTGCTGGCCTTGAACGCCGCCATTGAAGCCGCGCGCGCCGGTGAACACGGCAAGGGCTTTGCTGTGGTGGCGGCCGAGGTGCGCAAGCTGGCTGAGCGCAGCCAGGAAGCAGCCAAAGAAATCAGCGAACTGGCGGGCAACAGCGTCACCACCGCCGAGCGTGCGGGCAAACTGCTGGACGAGATCGTGCCCAGCATTCAGAAGACCTCTGAACTGGTGCAAGAAATTGCCGCTGCCAGTAGCGAACAAAGTGAAGCGGTGACGCAAATTGGCGGGGCCATGGGGCAGCTCAGCAAGGCCACACAACAAAACGCCAGTGCCTCAGAAGAACTGGCCGCCACCAGCGAAGAGCTCAGCGGCCAAGCCGAGCAACTGCAGCAAAGTATTGCGTTTTTCAACATTGGTGAGGGCGCAGTGAGCGTACCTGACCGGTACGCGCAGCGCCCAGCGCAGGCGCTGGCCTGGGCTGCCAACCCGCGCAGCGCAGCGCCACCCCCCCTGACCTTGCCCAGTGGGGCAGCCGCGCGGCCAAAGACGGCTTTGAACCTGGACTTTGACAAGGTCATCAACGCCCACGCGCAGTGGAAGACCAAGTTCAGAGCGGCCATCACGCACCAGGAACAGCTCAAGGCCGAGACCATTGCGCGTGACGATGGTTGTGAGCTGGGCAAGTGGATTTACTCAGAAGGCAAGGCTGCGCTGGGGCACAGTGCTGAATTTGCCAAGCTGGTCAGTGAGCACAAGCACTTTCACCGCAGTGCCGGAGACGTGGCGCACATCATCAACCAGCGCCGTTTTGACGCTGCCACCGACATGATTGGCCCACGCTCAGCCTTCACCCAAGCCTCTAACCAGGTGATTGCCACGCTGGGACGCATCAAGCGCGGGGCGGTTTAAGCACGCAACACAAGATTGTCAAAACCCATGAACGCACACGACCGCGATATTGATGAACGCACCCGCCTGGCGGGTACCAACAAATTTGAGCTGCTGCTGTTTCGCCTGGGCGAAGCGCCCAGTACCGGCGAGCGCGAGCTGTACGGCATCAACGTGTTCAAGGTGCGTGAGGTGCTGGTCATGCCCAAGATCACGGCGCTGGCCAATTCGCATGAACACGTGTTGGGGGTGGCCAATATTCGGGGCCAGATCATTCCGGTGATTGACCTGCCTGCGGTGGTGGGCTGCAAGCCCAAAATGGGCCACACCATTTTGATGGTGACCGAATTCGCCCGCACCGTGCAAGCTTTTGCAGTGGAAGATGTGCGTGAAATTGTGCGGCTTGAATGGGACCAGGTGATTGCATCTGAGGGCACGCACGCGGGTGCACTGGTGACGGGCATTGCACGCCTGGATGCCGGCAACCCTGACACCCGGCTGGCGCAAGTGCTGGATGTGGAACAGGTGCTGCGCGATGTCACGCCGCAGCCCAAGGAAGAGCTGGACAAAGAAGTGGTGGGCGAGGCCTTGCAACTGCCACCAGGCTCCAAAATTTTGGTGGCCGACGATTCATTTGTGGCGCGTTCGGTGATCGAGCTGGGTTTGAAGGCCATGGGTGTTGACTTTGTCATGACCAAAACCGGCAAGGAAGCCTGGGACTATTTGCAGGCGCTGGCAGACCAGGTCAACACCGACGGCGGCCGTGTCAAAGACAAAATTGCCGTGGTGCTGACCGATTTGGAAATGCCAGAAATGGACGGCTTTACCTTGACCAAACTCATCAAGCAGGACGCACGCTTTGGCGGTGTGCCGGTGGTGATCCACTCGTCACTGACCGGTACCACCAACGAGAACCACGTCAAAGGCGTGGGAGCCGACGGCTATGTGGGCAAGTTTTCGCCGCGTGAGCTGGCGGCCACACTGCGCCGGGTGCTGGGTCAGGCGTGACAACTGGCTGTTTGAAGTCATTTCATTTAAAAAGAGGAGGTTCATCATGAACGCCAAGTCCTATTCCCTGTTGGATCGCCTGTTTCATGGTGCTGAAATCAACCAGCGCCTGGCCACCCTGGAGGCCGAGCTCAAGGTGCGCACCGATATCATGAACCTCACCAGCATCGTCTCCGAGTCGGATAAAAAAGGCGACATCATCAGCATCAATGAGAAGTTCATTGAGGTCTCCAAGTACCCGCGCGACGAGCTCATTGGCCACCCGCACAGCACCACGCGGCATCCCGACATGCCCAAGGAAACCTTCAAGCAGCTCTGGGCCACCATCGGGCGTGGTGAGATGTTTCGCGGCATCATCAAAAACCGCGCCAAAGACGGCGTGCCGTATTACGTGGATGCCGTCATTGCACCCATCATGGGCGACAACGGCAAACCCATGAAATACCTGGGTGTGCGCTATGACATCACAGTGACCGAGACCGAGCGGCAAAACGCACGTGGCATTCTGAATGCGATTGATGCGTCCTTTGGCATGATCGAGTTTGACTTGACGGGCCAGGTGCTGCAAGTCAATGCCAACTTTGCGGGTTTCATGGGCTACAGCGCCACCGAGCTGGTGGGCCAGCACCACCGGCTGTTGGTTGACCCGGCTTACGCGGCCAGTGCCGCCTACCAGCAGTTTTGGGCTGACCTGCATGCCGGGCAAGCGCAAAAGAGCACCTTCAAGCGCATTGCCAAAAATGGCAAAGAGGTCTGGCTGCAGGCGGTTTACAACCCGGTGATGGATGAGATGGGGCGCGTGCTGAAAGTGGTCAAAATCGCCACCGATGTCACGGCCGAACACCAGGCCAATGCCTTGCTGGAAACGGCTGTGGCCCAAGGGCAGCGTGCCACCGATGCTGCCAAGTCGGGTGACCTGACGCAACGCATTCCCATGGATGGCAAGACTGGTGATGTGGCCGCCCTGTGTGCCAGCATCAATGCCGTGCTGGATACCACCGCAGCGGCCATGAACGATTTTTCGACCATCTTCAGCGCCTTGTCGGTTGGCGACCTGCAGCCGCGCATCACGCGCGAGTACGCCGGTACGTATGACCAGCTCAAGCAGGCCACCAATGCCACTTGCGACAAACTTGCCGCCATCATGGGCGACACCGGGCGCGTCATGTCGGGCTTGACCCAGGGTGACTTGACGCAGCGCATCAGCATCCAAACCGAAGGCGTGTTCGACGAGGTCAAGCAAGATATCAATGCCAGCATGGACAAGCTGGGTGAGATTGTGGAAGAAATTCGCGGTGCTGCCGATGCCCTCACCGGCGCGGCCAACCAGGTGTCAGCCACGGCGCAAAGTTTGAGCCAGGCCGCCAGCGAACAAGCCGCATCGGTCGAAGAAACCACGGCCAGCATTGATGTGATGAGTGCGTCCATCAACCAAAACAGCGACAACGCCAAAGTCAC
>JBGSRY010000306.1:0-3499 GCA_041737325.1 Rhodoferax sp.
CGCCGCCATTTCACGGATGCCACGACCCAAAGCGGGGTGTTGCCACCAGCTGCGCGCCTGGGCCAGCAGCGGGCGCATCAGCCGAGCACCTGCCCCACCTGCAGCGGCGTGCCGCGCAAAAAATCGGCACTGCACAAGCGCTTGCCGCCAGGGCGCTGCAGCTCGGTGATGGTTACTATTGATTTCATAGCTGCTACCGCAATACCTTCGGGGGCTAGGGCCATGATTTGCCCACAAATTTGAGCGGTGTCCAGGGCTCCATCCGCCACCTGCGCGGCCCAGATTTTCAGCACCTCACCGTGCAGCAGCGTGGTCGTGCCCGGGAACGGGTTAAACGCACGCACTTTTTGGACGATGGCCTGCGCCGGCTGCGCCCAGTGGATGACCGCCTCGGCCTTGTCAATTTTGTGCGCGTAGGTGATGCCCGTCAAAGGCTGCTGCACGGGTTGCAACTGGCCTTGCGCGGCTTGCCCCAGCGCCTGCAGCATCAGTTGCCCCCCCATGTCCGCCAACCGGTCGTGCAGCGACCCAGTGGTGTCGGTGGGCAAGATCGGCAGCACCCCGGTGCACAACATGGCACCGGTGTCGAGCCCGGCATCCATTTGCATGATGGTGACCCCGGTTTGCGCATCACCCGCCTCAATGGCGCGGTGAATCGGGGCCGCGCCGCGCCAGCGTGGCAACAACGAGGCATGGATGTTGAAACAGCCCAGCCGTGGCGCATCCAGCACCCACTGCGGCAAGATCAGGCCATAAGCGGCCACCACCATGGCATCGGCTTGCGCGGCTTCAATGGCCTGGCGCGCGGCGGCAGCGTCTTCGGGGTATTTGCCGTCCAGGCGCAAGCTGCGCGGTTGTGCCACCGCCATGCCGCGTTGCAAGGCCAGTTGTTTGACTGGCGAGGCCTGCAATTTCATGCCGCGCCCGGCCGGACGGTCGGGCTGGCTCAGCACCAGCACCACGTCATGCCCGGCGGCATGCAATTGCGCCAGGGCCACCGCAGCAAACTCTGGCGTGCCAGCAAAGATCAGCTTCAAGCGCGCGCCTCGCGCTGGGCTTTGAGCATCTTGGTTTTGATGCGGTTGCGCTTCAGGGGCGACAAGTATTCAACAAACACCTTGCCCATCAGGTGGTCCATTTCGTGCTGGATGCACACCGCCAGCAGGCCGTCGGCCTCAATCAGGCGCAAATGACCGTCGCCGTCAAGCGCTTCCACCTTGACCTGGTCATGGCGCTGCACGCCATCGTAAATACCGGGCACCGACAGGCAGCCCTCTTCGTTCAGGTGCGTCTCAGGGCTGACCCAAAGCAATTTGGGGTTGATCAACACCAGCGGCTCATCACGCTCCTCAGAGATGTCCATCACAATCAAGCGTTCATGCACATCGACCTGGCTGGCGGCCAGGCCAATGCCTTTGGCATCAAGCATGGTCTCGAACATGTCGGCGATCAGTTTCTGGATGCGCCCATCCACGGCAGCCACGGGCTTGGCCACGGTGTGTAATTTAGGGTCTGGAAAACAAAGAATGGGGAGTAAAGCCATGGTGTCACTTCTAAGATGGTGGTATTTTCGCTATTTTTGCAGCAAAGCGCCCACGGTTGAGGTGACAATCATTGTTCAAAACAAGGGCTTGGGCGCAAAATCTCATGCGATTTAACAGGATGCAACACACCATGGCAAAACTCACTTTGACCCAAGTTCAACACCACCTTACCCTGGTTGCCGTGGCGTGCGCTTTGGTGTCTGGCCCCGCAGCCGCACAAAAATACCCGGTCACGCCGGCACAACGCGCCACTGCCAACCAAGTGGCGCAAAGCGGCGTGGCCCTGAGCGAACTGGCCCCCAACGCCCCCTCCAGCCACACCGTCAAACCCGGTGACACCCTGTGGGCCATCTCCGGCCTGTTTTTGAAGAGCCCGTGGCGTTGGCCTGAGCTGTGGGGCATGAACCTGTCAGACATCCAGAACCCGCACCTGATTTACCCCGGCCAGACCTTGTTTCTGGTGATCCGCGATGGTCGCGCCCACTTGAGCTCCCAGCGCGCGGGCGATGGCAGCGCCAGCGACTTGCCCACCGTGCGGTTGTCGCCACGCACCCGCATTGACAGCCTGGCAGGCCAAGCCTTGCCCACACTCAACACCCATTTGATCGAGCCCTTTTTGGCTGAGCCCATGATCGTCGGCGAACTCGAACTCGGCCAGGCTCCGCGCATTGTGGCGGCGCAAGATGGCCGGGTGTTGCTCACCCGGGGCGACCGGGCCTACGCACGCGGCACGGCCGATGCGCCGCTGCAAGACCAGCTGGATCAAAAGCAAAAAGCCTACCGGGTCTTTCGCAACGCCACCCCCTTGAAAGACCCGATCAGCGCCGAAGTGCTCGGCTATGAGGCCCAGTACGTGGGCAAAGCCCTGCTGGTGCGCAGCGAAACCACCCAAAGCAGCACCGATGCCGCAGGCAAAACCAGCACCGACATCGTGCCCGCCACGATTGACATCTTTGAGGCCAAAGAAGAAATGCGCGTGGGCGACCGGATGCTGCCCGAGCCGCCGCAGCAATTGTTGAGCTATGTGCCACACGCACCGGTTAAGCCCGTGGACGCGCGCATTGTGTCCATTTACGGCAGCGCGGTGGCCAATGCAGCGCAAAATCAGGTGGTGTCCATCAACCGGTGGGCCTTTGATGGCATGGAAAGCGGCCATGTGCTGGCGATTCTGAAAGATGGGGCCCGACTGGTTGACAAAACCGATGCCACCCTGCCGCAAATCAAACTGCCCGATGAACGCAACGGCTTGCTGATGGTGTTCAAAACCTTCGAGCGCATGTCTTACGCGCTGGTGCTTGACATCACCAGTGGGGTCAAGGTGGGCGACCACCTGGTCAACCCCAACTGACCCCCCTTTTACGCAGTGGAACCCGATGAGCTGGCGGCCTGGCTGCGCCTGACGCTGACCGACGGCGTGGGCAATGGCAGTGCCCGCAAGCTGTTGGCAGCCTTTGGTCTGCCGCAGCGCATTTTTGAGCAACCCACCGAGGCCCTGCGCCAAGTGGTCAGCAGCAACCAGGCGCAAGCCTTGCACCGCACCCCCCCTGATCTGCAGGCCTTGCTGGACACCACGCTGGCCTGGCTGGCGCAAGACGAAGACCAGCACATCCGCCACCTGGTGGCGGTATTGGGTGACCCGCATTACCCCACCAGCCTGCTGCGCCTGGACGACCCACCGCTGATGCTGTACCTGTTGGGTGCGGCACAATTTAAACAAAATAGCACGCTAGCCCTTGATAATAAAGGGGCTAAAGCTATAAATAGAGAAGCACATCAGCCACTCATCAACCCAGAGCAAAGTCTGGCCGTGGTCGGCAGCCGCAACCCGACCCCGCAGGGCGCTGCCAACGCGCGTGCGTTCTCCAAGTCGATGGCGCAAGCGGGTTTGACCGTGGTCAGCGGCTTGGCTCTGGGCATTGATGGTGAAGCACACCAGGGGGCACTGCTGGGCGCAG
>JBGSRY010000411.1:0-3724 GCA_041737325.1 Rhodoferax sp.
AGTTTTATCCGCAGTGTGGTGGACCGCATGCTGGCTGTGCCCAACGTGCAGTCGGTGGCGGCGATGCAGGTGCTGAGTGATTTGCTGGGCCGCAAGGTCGGGCCGTCCACCGGTACCAATTTTTTCGGCATGCTGACGCTGGCCGGTGAGATGCGCGCGCGTGGCGAACAAGGTTCAATCTTGTCGCTGCTGTGCGACTCGGGTGAACGCTATCTGGGCTCGTACTTTGACCCGGTGTGGGTAGATCAGCACATTGGCAACTGCAGCGCAGCAGCCACTGAACTGCGTACCCGACTGGACCCCGTGGGGTGTCACGTGCCAGCGTGAGAAAATCCGTGTTTTATTGTCGCAACACAAGAACAGGATTTGTCTCATGGAAGCAGAACGCATCAACGCCATTGGCAACCAATTGGCTGATTTAACCGCCCGCACCCTCGATTTACGGGGGTATCTTTGACTACGATGCCAAATTTGAACGGCTGAGAACCGTCAACGCATCGCTGGAAGACCCCACCGTCTGGAACGACCCCAAGCGCGCTCAGGAGCTGGGCCGCGAGAAAAAAACGCTGGACGGCGTGGTCGTCACCATCGACGGCTTGCAGCGCGATCTGTCTGACAACACCGAGTTGTTCGAGATGAGCCGTGACGACGGTGACGAGGCGGGCCTGATCACCATCGAGACCGATGCCACGCGGCTGGAAGGCATCGTCAAAGACCTTGAGTTCCGCCGCATGTTCAACAACCCCGCAGACCCGCTCAATTGCTTCCTGGACATTCAGGCCGGCGCGGGCGGCACCGAAGCCTGCGACTGGGCCAGCATGTTGCTGCGCCAATACCTGCGCTACTGCGAGCGCAAGGGCTTCAAAACCGAAATTGAAGACGAAACCCCGGGCGACACCGCCGGCATCAAAGGGGCCAGCTTCAAGGTCGAAGGCGAATACGCGTTTGGCCTGCTGCGCACCGAAACCGGCGTGCACCGCCTGGTGCGCAAAAGCCCGTTTGACTCATCCGGTGGGCGCCACACCAGCTTTGCCAGCGTGTTTGTCTACCCCGAAATTGACGACACGATCGAGATCAACATCAACCCGGCGGACGTGCGCATCGACACCTTTCGCGCCAGCGGTGCGGGTGGCCAGCACATCAACAAAACGGATTCTGCGGTGCGCATGACGCACATCCCCACCGGCATCGTGGTGCAGTGCCAGGACGGCCGCAGCCAGCACAGCAACCGCGACGTGGCCTGGAAACGCCTGCGCAGCCGCCTGTATGACCATGAACTGCGCAAACAGCAAGAAGAACAGCAAAAGCTCGAAGACGGCAAGACCGACGTGGGCTGGGGCCATCAGATCCGCAGCTATGTGCTGGACAACAGCCGCATCAAAGACCTGCGCACCAACTACGAGACCTCAGCCACGCAAAAGGTGCTCGACGGTGATCTGGATGCCTTCATTGAAGCGTCCCTGAAGCAAGGCGTGTGATGACCGGGGCATTTATTTTCGACATGGACGGCACCATGATCGACTCCATGGACAGCCACGCGCAAAGCTGGGCCCTGTTTGCCCGCCAGCATGGCCTGGACATTGACATTGCCGACCTGATGCGCCGCACCACCGGTCGCACCGGGGCCGAATGCATGCGCGAGCTATTTCAACGCCCCCTGGCAGATGCTGAAGCCTGGTCACTGATTGCCGAAAAAGAGCACTTTTACCGCCAGATTTTTGGCCCGGTGTTTGCTGAAATTGCAGGTTTCAAAACTTTTTACACCCAAGCCCTGGCACGCGGCCTGCGGCTGGGCGTGGGCACGGCCGGCGACCAACACAACATCGCCTTTGCCATGGCCCACCTGCACTTGCCCAAGCCACCCGATGCGCTGGTAGGGGGTGACGAAGGCTTGGCTGGCAAACCCGAACCTGCTATTTTTTTGGAAGTAGCACACCGAATGAATACAAGGGCTGAGGACTGTATTGTCTTTGAAGATGCACCCTTTGGCATAGAAGCTGCAGGCCGCGCCGGGATGCGCGCGGTGGCCATTTGCAGCACCCACACACCGGCGCAACTGGCTGGCCCTCATGTCATCGCCGCCGTGCGTGACTACCATGAACTTTTGAATTCGAATTTTTTGGAGACTTTGCATGTTGCAACTTCCTGACTCAAACAGCGCAGCCGCCGTGGTGCGCCGCGCCGACTACACCGCCCCAGCCTACTGGATCGACCGTGTTGATCTGAGCTTTGACCTGGACCCCGCCAAGACCCGGGTGCTCAACAAAATGACACTGCGCCGCAACCCGGACGTGCCGGCACAGCCGCTGCGCCTGGACGGTGATGAGTTGAACCTGGCACGCGTGTTGGTCAATGGCGCGGGCTGCTCATTCAAGCTCGACGCGGGCCAGCTGGTGCTGGAAAACCTGCCCCTGGAAGGCAGCTTTGAGCTGGAAATTTTCACCACCTGCGCGCCCATCAAAAACACCAAACTGATGGGCCTGTACGTCAGCAACGACTCGTTCTTTACCCAGTGCGAGGCCGAAGGCTTCCGGCGCATCACCTACTTTTTGGACCGCCCCGACGTGATGGCGATGTTCACCGTGACACTGCGCGCCGACAAAGCCAGCTACCCGGTGCTGCTCTCCAACGGCAACCTGGCTGACAGCGGCGAGCTGGAAGACGGCCGCCACTTTGCCACCTGGGTTGATCCGTTCAAAAAACCCTGCTACCTGTTCGCCCTGGTGGCGGGCAAGCTGGTGGCGCGTGAGCAGCGCATCACCGCGCGCAACGGCAAACAGCACCTGCTGCAGGTGTACGTGCGCCCCGGCGACATGGACAAGACCGAGCACGCCATGGCTTCGCTCATCAACGCCATCATCTGGGACGAAGCCCGCTTTGGCCTGCCGCTGGACCTGGAGCGCTTCATGGTGGTGGCCACCAGCGACTTCAACATGGACGCGATGGAAAACAAGGGCCTGAACATCTTCAACACCAAGTACGTGCTGGCCAACCAGGCCACCGCCACCGACGTGGACTTTGCCAACATCGAATCGGTGGTGGGTCACGAATATTTTCACAACTGGACCGGTGACCGCATCACCTGCCGCGACTGGTTCCAGCTCAGCCTGAAAGAAGGCTTGACCGTCTTCCGTGACCAGGAATTCAGCATGGACCTGTGTGCCGACCCGTCGGCGCGCGCGGTCAAGCGCATTGAAGACGTGCGCGTGCTGCGCACGGCCCAGTTTCCCGAAGATGCCGGCCCCATGGCGCACCCGGTGCGGCCTGACAGCTATGTCGAAATCAACAACTTCTACACCGTCACCATTTACGAAAAAGGTGCCGAAGTGGTGCGCATGATGCAAACCCTGGTGGGGCGCAGCGGCTTTGCCAAAGGCATCACGCTGTACTTTGCCCGCCACGACGGCTGCGCCGTCACCTGCGACGACTTTGCGCAAGCCATTGCCGATGCCAACCCCGACTCCGCACTGGCCAAACTGCTGCCACAGTTCAAACGCTGGTACAGCCAAGCCGGCACACCACGTCTGGCCACCACAGCCAGCTATGACGCAGCGGCTCAAACCTACACCTTGACGTTTACCCAAAGCTGCCCGGCCACGTCAGGGCAAGATGCCAAAGAGCCGTTTGTCATTCCGGTCAGTCTGGGGCTGGTAGGCAGCACCAGCGGCGCGGCCCTGCCCTTGCAAGTGCAAGGCGCAGCGCCCAGCAACAGCGCCAGCCACCT
>JBGSRY010000374.1:0-4625 GCA_041737325.1 Rhodoferax sp.
TGACCAGCGCATCAATGCTGCCCGCCACCACGGCACGCGCGCCCATCGGCGCCAGCGCCTCGGCAGCGTCCCAACCCAAGCCGCCGCTGTGGCAAAACGCCAAGTCAGCTTGCTCCAGGCTCCAAGGCAACTGGGCCTTCATGGTGCCGAGTTTCATGGTGTTGGAGCACGGCTCGAACACCGCCAAAATGCGCTCGCCCGCCTTGAGGGTGCGGCGCAGGCCGTCGACCGTGGTGCGAATCGCGGTGGGGTGGTGGGCAAAGTCGTCGTAGACCCGAATGTCGCCGCTGGCGGTGTGGACCGTGCCCCGCAATTCCATGCGGCGTTTGACGTTCTCAAAACGGCCCAACGCCTGCGCCGCCACGTGGGGCGCAATGCCCACATGGTCTGCCGCCGCGATGGCGGCCAGGGCGTTGAGCTGGTTGTGGATGCCGCTTAAACCCCAGCTGACATGCCCCACCGTTTGACCCTGTTGCAAGACCTCAAAGTCATCCGCCGCGCCTTGGGCGGTGAAGTCACTCACAGCAGCGCCAAAGCTGCGCACCTCGCTCCAGCAGCCTTGATGCAGCACGCGCGCCAGGCTTTCCTCCAGCCCATTGACCACCACGCGGCCGCTGCCGTGCGCCCCCGCGCCGGGCACGGTGCGCACCAGGTGATGAAATTGGCGCTCGATGGCAGCCAGATCGTCAAAGATGTCAGCATGATCGAACTCAAGGTTGTTGAGCACGGCGGTGCGCGGGCGGTAATGCACAAACTTGCTGCGCTTGTCAAAAAAGGCGGTGTCGTATTCGTCGGCCTCAATCACAAACGTCTGGCCCTGCCCCAGGCGCGCCGACACGCCAAAGTTCAGCGGCACACCGCCGACCAAAAAACCGGGCTGCAGGCCAGCCTGCTCCAAAATCCAGCTGGTCATGGCGGTAGTGGTGGTTTTGCCATGCGTGCCAGCAATGGCAATCACATGGCGGCCTTGCAACACGTGCTCAGACAACCACTGCGGCCCACTGGTGTAGGGCAGGCCTGCGTCCAGAATGGCTTCCATCAGCGGAAATTTGGGGCTGCCGTCAGCCAGGTGCGCACGGCTGACCACATTACCGACCACAAACACGTCAGGCTTCTGGGCCAGCTGATCCGCGCCGAAGCCTTCGATCAGCTCAATGCCCAAAGCGCGCAACTGGTCGCTCATGGGCGGGTAAACGCCGGCATCGCAGCCGGTAACGGTGTGACCCGCCTCACGCGCCAGCGCCGCCAGCCCGCCCATGAAGGTGCCGCAAATGCCAAGAATATGAATATGCATGCACAGATTCTAGGCACATGCAAAGCGGGGCAAAATGCAGCGTATGACGGATGCAAGCTTGGAAATTGCCGCATTGGCAGCGCGTTGGGTGGTAGAAGAAGGCCTGGAATTTGGACCGGCCAAGCAACGCGCCGCCAAGCAGCTGGGGCTGCGTGGCCGCAGCGCTTTGCCCTCCAATGAGGTGCTGGAGGACGCGGTGATGGATTACATTGCCGTGTTTTGCGCCGACACCCAAGCCCAGGAGTTAACCGCGCTGCGCCAGCTGGCTCTGGTCTGGATGGAGCGCTTGGCGGCGTTTCGTCCCCATTTGGGTGGCGCGGTGTGGCGCGGCACAGCCACCAAAAATTCTGATATTTACCTGCAGTTGTTTTGTGATGACTGCAAATCAGCTGAAATTGCACTCATCGACCAGCGCGTCCGTTACGTCCCGCAAACCGTCACCGGGTTTACCGGCCGCGCGGTAGAAGCCTTGAGTGTGCATGCATTTTGTCCGGGGCTGAATGAAGAAATTGGGGTGCATTTGATGGTTTACGACTTTGACGACGTGCGTGGCGCTCTCAAACCCGATGCCCGTGACCGCGCCCCGCGGGGTGATGCCGCTGCTGTGCGGCGTTTATTAGAGGAAGACAAACCATGACGACCAACCGACGTGGCTGGATGGCCGCCGCCGCAGGGCTAGGCTTGGCCGGCATCGGCGCTGGACTGGCTTGGCGCACTTCCCAGCGCCAGGCTGTGGCGCTGTCTGAGGCCGAGCAGCAGTTTTGGCTGCAGCAATTTACCCAGCCCGACGGCCGCACACTGGCCACTGCCAGCTTCCAAGGAAAACCCCTGGTGCTGAATTTCTGGGCCACCTGGTGTCCGCCTTGCATCGATGAATTGCCGTTATTAAACGCTTTTTTCATGGAAAACAAGGTGAATGGCTGGCAAGTGTTGGGTTTGGCGGTCGATCAAATGGGCCCCGTGACTCGATTTTTAACCCATTCTCCCTTGGCTTTCCCGGTGGCATTGGCTGGTTTTCCCGGGCTTGAGGTCAGCAAATCACTCGGTAATCTGGCGGGTAGCCTGCCTTTTACCGTGGTCTTCAATGCAGCCGGCCAAGTGGTGCATCGTAAAATGGGGCGACTGACTCCAGCCGACATCCATGCCTGGGTGCGTCTGCCAGCCTGATCAATGCAACAGGCAACATGTAAACTAGCGCTCTTTTTGGCTTGATTTGACGAAAATTATTGCGCTTTAGGCAAAAATAAAGTGCAATTCTGTTTGTCACCCTATTTTCCCCGTTGGAGACCTCATGGACCTTAGAAAACTCAAAACCTTGATCGACCTGGTATCCGAATCAAACGTCTCAGAGCTTGAAATCACCGAAGCCGAAGGCAAAGTCCGTATTGTCAAAGGTGGCACCATGACCATGGTGCAGCAATATGCGCCCGTTGCCCAGCCACTGGCCGCGCCAGCTGCGGCCCCCATTGCAGCCCCTGCAGCCCCGGCTGCGGTTGCCCCAGTTGAAGCGGGTCACACCGTGAAGTCTCCCATGGTGGGCACTTTTTACCGTGCCGCATCGCCCGGGGCCAAATCGTTTGTTGAGATTGGCGACACCGTGAAAGAGGGTGACACCCTGTGCATCATTGAGGCCATGAAAATTCTCAATGAAATTGAATCCGACAAAGCGGGCACGGTGCGCAAGATTTTGTCAGACAACGGTCTCGCCGTGGAATACGGACAACCCCTGTTCATCATCGAATAAGGCCAGATACAGCCCATGTTTAAGAAAATTCTGGTTGCCAACCGGGGCGAGATCGCCTTGCGAATTCAACGCGCCTGCCGCGAGCTTGGTGTGCAGGCGGTGATGGTCTACTCCGAGGCAGACCGCGAGGCCAAGTACGTCAAACTGGCTGAAGAGGCGGTGTGCATTGGCCCCGCCGCATCGGCTTTGAGCTATCTGAACATGCCCGCCCTGATCTCCGCCGCTGAAGTGACCGATGCCGAGGCTATCCACCCGGGTTATGGCTTTTTGAGCGAGAACGCCGACTTTGCCGAACGGGTAGAGCGCAGCGGCTTCCAGTTTATTGGCCCTACACCCGAGTCGATTCGCATGATGGGTGACAAGGTATCGGCCAAGCAAGCCATGATCAAGGCTGGCGTGCCTTGTGTGCCCGGCTCTGAGGGCGAATTGCCTGATGACCCGGTGCAAATCAAGCGCATTGCCAAGTCTGTGGGCTACCCGGTCATCATCAAGGCCGCAGGCGGCGGTGGCGGCCGTGGCATGCGCGTGGTGCATACCGAGGCAGCACTGGTCAACGCCGTGGCCATGACCAAAGCGGAAGCCGGTGCGGCATTCGGCAATCCGGCCGTTTACATGGAAAAGTTTTTGCAAAACCCGCGCCATGTCGAAATCCAGATTCTGGCCGACAAATACAAAAACGCCGTTTACCTGGGCGAGCGCGACTGCTCGATGCAACGGCGGCATCAAAAAGTGATTGAGGAAGCCCCCGCTCCAGGCATTCCCCGCAAATTGATCGAGCGCGTCGGGGAGCGTTGCGTGGCGGCGTGCAAACGCATTGGTTACCGGGGTGCAGGCACGTTCGAATTTTTGTATGAAGACGGCGAGTTTTACTTCATTGAGATGAACACCCGCGTCCAGGTTGAGCACCCGGTGACAGAGCTCACCACCGGCATCGACATTGTCAAGACCCAAATCATGGTGGCAGCAGGCGAGAAACTGCCGTTCACGCAGCGCCAGATCGAGATTCGTGGCCACGCCATTGAGTGTCGGCTGAATGCCGAAGATGCCTACAAATTCACACCATCCCCCGGGCGCATCACCATGTGGCATCCACCAGGGGGGCCTGTCGTGCGGGTGGATTCGCATGTGTACACCAATTATTTTGTGCCGCCCAATTACGACTCCATGATTGGCAAGATCATCGTGCACGGCGACACCCGTGAACAAGCACTGGCACGCATGCGCACAGCCCTGGGTGAAACCGTGGTGGAAGGCATCAACACCAACCTGGCCTTGCACCGTGAATTGATGGTGGATGCCAAGTTCATGGAAGGTGGCACCAACATCCATTACCTTGAAGGTTGGCTGGCCAGCCACAGCCGTTGATCGAAAGCGCCCATGTTTGAACTCCGATTGATGTGCCCTGAGCTCCAGGTTGAACCCCTGAGCGAGGCCCTGGATGCGCTGGATGCCTTGAGCGTCAGTGTCGAAGATGCCGATGCCCAGACCGATGCCAAGCAAGCCCTGTTTGGCGAACACGGCATGCCGCCACCCAAGGGCGGTTGGCAGCGTTCCAGGGTGCTGGCGTTGTTTAACACCCGCGAACAA
>JBGSRY010000414.1:0-1792 GCA_041737325.1 Rhodoferax sp.
CTCGCCCGCCGCCCACAGCGTGTTCAGTAGCCCGGTCGAGATGATGCAGTTTATAGACCGCCTGCGTGAACTCTCGGGCGGCAAGCCGACCGGTTTCAAGCTCTGCATTGGCCACCCGTGGGAGTGGTTTGGCATCGTCAAGGCGATGCTGCAAACCGGCATCACGCCTGACTTTATTGTGGTGGACGGGGCTGAAGGCGGCACCGGCGCAGCCCCGCTGGAATTCACCGACCACGTCGGCTCACCGCTGCAAGAAGGCTTGCTGCTGGTGCACAACACCTTGCGTGGTGCGGGCTTGCGCAGCCGCATCCACGTGGGCTGCGCTGGCAAAGTGACCAGCGCATTTGACATTGCCCGCCTGATGGCGCTGGGTGCAGACTGGTGCAATGCGGCGCGTGGCTTCATGTTTGCGCTGGGCTGCATCCAGTCGCAACACTGCCACACCGATGCCTGCCCCACGGGCGTGGCCACGCAAGACCCCAACCGGCAAAAGGCGCTGGTGGTATTGGACAAGGCCGAGCGGGTGCACAACTTTCATGAACAAACCCTGCATGCGCTCAAAGAACTGGTGCAAGCCGCGGGCTTGCAGCACCCCAGGGAGATCACCGCACACCACATCGTGCGCCGCACGGCCGACCGCAAGGTGTTGTCACTGGCGCAATTGATCCTGACGCAGCTGCCAGAAGGAGCCCTGCTGCAAACCGACCTGAGCCGCCTGCCGCTGATCTACCAGCACAGTTGGCCACTGGCCAGTGCGGAACACTTTACGCTACAACATCAATAGCTGATAAGGCTTTGACATCAAGGGCCAGAAGCCTTTTTTGCATACAAAGCACGGCCTTATCCTTGCTCAGCAACAGGGCTTGGTGCGCCACTGCCAGGTCGATGAACTTCTGGTCGTCGGGGTCGCTGCAGGTGACCGGGGCTTTGGCGGCGGTGTCCACCAGCTCGGCCTGGCCGTCAAACTGGGCCAGCACATGCGCTGCCGTGACCCGGTAAAACGCCATGCGCGGCGTGACCTTGGGGTAGGTGAGCACACGGGCCAGCTCGTCGCGCATGGCTTTGGTGGCCACCCATTGCAACTGGCCTGATGCCAGCGCCAGTTTCAGTGGGCCAGTGGCCGGGTCAGCAAACACAAAGGCATCCAGCACGATGTTGGTGTCAAGGACAACCGGGGCCGCACGGTGGAAGCTGGAGCGCATGGTCACTGAGCGCCCGAAGGTTCAGACGCGGTCTTGCCAGCCATCTTGCCAGCCACCATGTCAAAGCGGAACAGGCGGCATTCAATCGGGCCGTTCCACATCGGCACGCGGCGGGTTTCTTTCAGGTGCATTTTGCCGGGCAGTTTCAGGTCAGGCGTGAGCACCCAGGCGGTCCAGCCAGGGTAGTTTTTCTTCCAGTGGCTGGCCAGCTGGTTAAAGAAGTCGCCGCCGTTGTCCGTCTGCGGCAGTTCGCGCGCGCCAAAACGGCCTTGCTGCGGCTCACCTGGCAACGATGAATCACTATCGTCTTCATAGCTACTCACGCTTGTTTTACTTGGGCTAGAGGCCAATTTGGCTTGATGTGGTGGGCGCTCAAAGCGTCCGGTGCGCGCCACGCCCGCCACCTCGATGCGCTCGCCGTAAGGCGGGTTGAGCAGCATCACACCGCCACCGGTTTGGCTCACGTCCATGGGTGGCATGCGCTGCAGCGCGTCGCCGCCACGGAATTCGATCACGCCCGCCACCCCGGCACGCTCGGCGTTGCGCTGGGCAAAGTCCACCATGCGGTGCGCCACGTCGCTGCCAAAAAT
>JBGSRY010000121.1:0-4746 GCA_041737325.1 Rhodoferax sp.
AGCACCAGCACCAGCACCTTTGGTCGCTCCTGTTTCAGCACAACCAGATGCAGCGGTCGTCGCGCCCACCCCCATCATCATTCCAGCCAAGCCGCTGCAAACCACTGCCACGCCAGCTGCTCCGCAAGCCTTGGTAACAAGGGAACAAAAAGGCACAAACTATTCTGTTATCGGCGGTGTTGCTGCCGCTTGCTTGGCGCTGCTAGGTGCTGGCGCTTACTTCTTGATGGGGCCATCTGCTCAGTCCTCAGTCAGTCCTACGGCGACTGCTTCAGCGCCACTGCCGGTCATTGCCCCTGTTTTGTCACCCCCCGCACCTGTCGTCGCGCCCGTTGTGCCTGCTTCTGTGCCGGAGCCAGTTCCAGCACCAGCACCGAACGCCCAAAAAAAAGTCGACAAACCAGAAACTCCCAAACCGGCAGCGACGAACAAGCCAACGCAGAAGCCCGCTCTTGCTCCTGTGCATGTGGCATCACCTACGCCCATCTCGACACCTACGCCAGCACCAGCGCCTGAGCAGCGCCAGGAACCAGCCAAACCGGTAGTCACCCTGCCAGCCACACCTTCTGGTCCGTCAAGCCCGGAAGAAGCTTGCGGTAGAAGGGTCTTCATTGCGCTGGCGATGTGCATCAACGAGCAATGTGACAAACCGCAGTTCACCAACCATCCGCAATGCGTCAAGTTCCGCCAGCAGACCAAAGACAGTCAAGAACGTATGCAGGGTCGGTAATCGGTACTCTGAGCACGTTCAGTACCCCTCACTCAATAAGGAAATATTCATGGCACTTGTTATCAAATCCTGGAGCGTCAAATCCAACCCGGTGGCGGGTGAGCCTTACATCAAGGTCATTGCACGTGAAAGTGGGTTTTGGTCATTTGTTTTCTCACTGCTCGGCATTGATGCAACAACCACCATGCAAGTCAGCAGCACCCGTATTGAGTTTGAACAAGGCTCACTGTCCGGGTTTATCCGACGCCTAACGCCGTTTGCTCATATTTCGTCCACTTTTTATGGCCGACACAAACCCTGGAAGACTGCTCTGGGGTTTTTCGGGTTTTGCACTGCCATTGGGGGGGCCATCGGGAACGGTTGGGCTTTTTTACTGTTCTTGTTGGTGGGCATCATTGGTGGTGGTTTGTACTATTTCCTGAACCGCGAGTTGATGATTGGCTTCAATGAGGACAGCGGCACATCGGCTTTGATCACCTTCAAGCGCTCAGTCATCGAGGGCCAGGAAATTGATGAAGCACAATTGCAGAAAATCATTTCAGTGATTGAAAACCTCATCAAATCACAAGGTATTGATGTGGGCCATATCGACATAGGCGGCGCGCCAACCAGCGCGCGGGCGGCCAAAGCAGCGCCCACCACGTTCAAAGAGATCATCCAAGGCCCCACTGCTGTTGCCCCGGTGGCAAAACCTGTAGCAGCACAACCCAGCACATGTCCGAAATGCAGCACTGCCATCACAGCGGATGACTTGTTTTGTGGCAGCTGCGGCTACAAGCTGAAATAAATTTCTTTGACACATTTTCTGCCCGTCGTCCCACGGGCTGGGGAAACACATGGCTTTATTTTGTAATCAATGCGGCACCAAAAGTGATGATGGTGCTGGTTTTTGTGACAACTGTGGTGCCACTTTGCGCCGACCGGCCTCACCAAGCCCAAGCGTCGACCACAAAACGACCGCGCCAAACACAATGCCCCACCGTGGCAACGACGAGGCCGAATCCGTCGTCAGGCTCAAAGCCTTTATCGGCTCCAAAAGTATGGTCTATGCCATCGCGGCGTTGGTTATCGTATTGGTGGTAGTTGGCGGCTCAGCCTACTTCATGCTGACACCACCTGCAGCCACCAGCGCCCGCCTGCTGGCATCTGCAAAGGAGGGTTACGGGCTGTCCCTGGGAACGCAATCCAAGCGTGAGCTATGCCTCACAAATATAAATTACAGCGGCGGCAACATCAATGTGGCAGAAAACGACCGGGGCACTCAGGACTGGATGAAAGCGCTGGTGACGGCCGGGCTGTACGCCGCAGCCGTCCCTGTCAGCAGTGGTGGCTACTTTCCGCAGACTATCTTGCAGTACGCTCCGCTGCCTGAACTGGCCAAATGGCATGATGGTTCGCGCATTTGCGTGGCAAAAGAGGTGGCCATTGTCGATGTCACAGACATTGAAAAACCGCAGGAAGAAAGCTTGGGCAACGACAAAAAAAAGATACTGTTTGCCAAAGCAAACCTGGTTTTGCAAGCCGATAACGTGGCACCTTGGCTAGCCAAAGCAGAGGTGCGCAACCTTGTGTTAGGTCATATGGAGGGCTGGGACTATCGGGATGCCAAATTGCAAAAGAAGGTGCCGGATATCTTTGGTCTGCGCGATGGAAAATGGACCACCGGGCCGGCCTTTCGCGCCGATATGGAACGGCAGTTTCGCAGCGGCCCCAAGTTCGGTGAAACCCAAAACGCCCCAGCCGGTGCAAGCACGCAGGGACTCCTTGCTGGATTGGGGCGCAGGCTTTCTAATCTGTTCAGCTTTGGACACCCACTAAAGGGCCAATGGCGCGTGGATGCTGAAGGAATGGGAAGCGCCCTCGGCATGAGATTGCCGGGCGGGTTAGGCCTGGATGCCAAAATTACCTTTACGTCAGATTCCATGGAAGTGGCAGGACAGTCTGTCAAATGCAGTTTTGAATTGGAAGGTAACCGGGTCAAAGTCACGCCGAAGGGTAACGCCGCAAGCTTGGTTTTTGTCATGGACGGCAAGGACACCGCCAGCGTCGACATGGGCCTATTCAAAGTTCAATACAAACGGGTTGATTAAGCATTCACACCCATACCCGAAAGGCCACATGTCTTACGAATACAGTTCCGACCAAGCCAAGCTTGATTTTCCCAACCCCTACCGCTTCGAAAATATTCTTTGGGCGGTGCGCGCGGCCATCCTGTTGATTGGTGCCTTGGCCTTGCTGTTTTTGGCACGCAAACATCTGGCGGCGCAGGCCATGGGTAGTTTTGTCGTCCCAGTCGCACTGGGTGTGGGTTTGTTGGTACTGGGTGCTTGGAACTTTATCCGTATCGCCCAACAGCTCAAGGTTTTCTTTGGCCGCGGGCAGCCCGTGGGACTGGCACCAGAGCTGGATAGTGACAAGGTCGGCACAAGCGAAGGAGCACAGTCGTTGATGCAGACAGTTCGGCAAGGTGCACTTGAATTTGCGATTCCGTCTGGCGCACTCAATGGCGTTTTGTACTCCCTAGTCAAAAACCTGATCACCGCACCGGCCTATGTTCAAAGCGTGCTGCAACAGCGGTTCAGCAACCTCGCGTCATACGGTTTTTTGCTGGTCATTATGATGATCGCCATGATTTTTGTGTGGGGTGCACCCGTTCAGCCTTGGGTGGGGGCTTTCTTTTTGGCGTTAGTGGTATTCATGGCCGTCAAGCCTGTGTCGGGCAGCGGTATTCAAGCCAGTGTCAGCTTCAACCTGACACAAATCATCGTCTTGACCGTGATTGCCATCCTTGGGCCAGTGGCCTTGAGTTTTATGCAGCACCGCTTGCCTGATTTGTCCTGGGCCAGCTTTGGTGCCCAATCCATGGTGATCTTGCTGGCCTTGGCACTAATTGAAAGCGTATTTTTTGTTGCCGTACAAAAACACATTGATGAACCCCCACCGGTCAGCAAAATCGACACCCAAGGCACAGTAAGCTTCAACAGCGACCCGAATTTACTGATGCAGGAAATTGACCGCGAAATGCAGCGCAGTTGGGCGCACCGCATCCCCAATAGACGCTATGCCCGCGTTTTGCCCAACATCGCCTTGAATCAAAGGGCGGGTAACTTCAAAGGTGTGATTCTGGAAGAAACCCAACCCATGGCCCCGGCCGCTTTTAGCAAAATGGACTGGTCTGTGGTCAAGGCCTATCCACGCTTTTTCTGGCTGATGGTGATTGATTCTCTTGGCGTGGCGTTGACCCTGATTGGTGCCATTGCCCTGGTAATCTTTGCTGTGCAGTTCAATCCTGAACAGGACTGGCGTCCTGTATTGGGTTTTGCCACGCTGGGACTGTCGCTAGTAGCCGTGGGTGGTTACGCTTTTCGCAGCGCACACACGCTGTGGGGCAGGTTTGATTTTGAGTCAACACTGACCTGGGTCGAGATGGAGGGAAGCTTTGTACGCTCCAAAATCGATTTGGGTAATCGTCTGCAAGACCGCGTTTTCACTGAGCGCGATGTCATCAATGTTGAAAACATGACGCTGCGCGTTTGGGTCACCCAGTTGAGAAGCGTAGTTTTTGGTCATCAAAGCCACGGCAGCATCACCCGCCGCATCATCACCGGCATGTTGGGTTTGCCAAAAGAGTCTCAGTACATGAAAGATCTGGTGACCCAGTTTGCTGAAGCTCAAAGCATTGTGGTGGCACCTAATTCAAATGAAGACGCTCGACGCATTGCCCATATGGGGGCCATGAATCAGCTTGGAGCCGCCTCAACGACCGCAGCTCTGCCGGATGGCATGTTAGCCAGCACACTATTGCAAGCGGCACAGGGTACGGTAAGCGAACCGGCACGTTCGACGACGGCAGCCAGCAGTATTTTTTGTACGGCATGCGGCACTCGCAATGCGGGCGATGCGGCTTTTTGTGAAGGCTGTGGGGGCGCTTTGCAATCTCTTTGATCAGGAACAGGATTAGGTCCGACCCAAACGCAGCATGAGCCACTGGCAAGTGGCTCCAGTCAGTACCATGC
>JBGSRY010000436.1:0-2956 GCA_041737325.1 Rhodoferax sp.
GAGCAAGCCATCGTGATGCTGCTTGAAGTCGAAAAAACCCTGGTTGAAGGGGCCGGTGCGGCCGGCCTGGCGGCACTGCTGAAACACGCTGCACGCTTCAAAGGTAAAAAAGTGGGCCTGGTGCTGTGCGGTGGCAACATCGACCCGCTGCTGCTGGCGGCCATCATTGAGCGCGGCATGGTGCGCGCGGGCCGGTTGGCACGCCTGAAGGTGAGTGCGCGTGACGTGCCTGGCACGCTGGCGCTGATCACCGCCACTGTGGCCGCTGCCGGGGCCAACATCAACGAGGTGCACCACCAGCGTGCTTTCACCACGCTGGCGGCACAAAACGTCGAGGTTGAACTGGTGCTGCAAACGCGCGGCCCGCAACACATCACCGAAGTGCTGGCGGCGTTGTCGCAAGCCGGCCTGACGGCGCAACTGGTACAGACAAGCTGACGCTTTCTTGACCACCCGCCCCACAAACCGGGGCACCTTGGGTAAACTGATCCACTTCATTAATGGAGTTCAACATGAAAATTCTTTTGGCCGTTGACGGCAGTGCTTACACCAAAAAAATGCTGGCTTACCTGGCTGCACACGAACTGTTCTCACCCAAAAACGAATACGCTGCCTTCACCGCCCAGCTGGTGTTGCCAACCCAGGCGCGGGCCGCGTTGGGCAAGGAACTGGTGGCCAAATATTATGAAGACGAAGGCCAGCGCGTGATGGCTCCGGTGACCAAGTTTCTGGAACGCCACGGGGTCAGCGCCAAATGCTCCTGGAAAACCGGCAAGCCCGGTGAGTTGATCGCCAAGCTGGCTGAAGACGGCAAGTTTGACCTGGTGGTGATGGGCTCACATGGGCACGGTGCTTTGGTCAATCTGGTGGTGGGTTCCGTGGCCACCCAGGTGCTGGCCAGTTGCAAGGTGCCTGTGCTGGTGGTGCGCTAACGCGTCGCCACGCTACCTACAGAACTCAGGCTGCGGGCACGTCCACCAGCGCGGTGGCGGCTGCGGCTTTCAGGGTTTGGGTCAGGCTGTCGAGCAGGGCCGACTCCAGGTTCCAGCAGTGCCAGTACAACGCCACGGGCAGGCTGCGCCCAGGCATCAATTCAACCAATGCACCGGTGCGCAAGTGCTCGCGCACTTTGAGTTCTGGCAGCACGCTGATACCCCAACCGGCCAGCACGGCACGCACCTGACCTTCTGAACTCGGCACATACATCTGGCTCAGCGCGACGTGTTTGAGGCCACACACATTGGCCACAAACTCGCCCTGCAAGTCATCTTTGCGGTTGAAGGCAATGAACGGCAAACGGTTGAAGTTATGCGGGGTCAGGCCCTGTGGGCAATGTTGGGTGGCAAACGCGGGTTGCGCCACGGCCACATATTGCATCGCACCCAAAGGCTCCACCTTGCAACTGCGCAGCGCCGCCGGCAAGGTGGTCACGCAGCCCAGCACCCGGCCTTCGCGCAGCCACTCAAACGTAAAGTCCTGGTCATCGGTGATGATCTCCAGCCCCAGGCCTTGATGTGCAATCGGGTTCAGCGCGGGCAAAGCCCAAGTGGCAATGCTGTCGGCGTTGATGGCAATTGAAATGCGTTCGTCTTCACCAGCCATGCCCGCCACACCGGGTGACATGTCTTTGAGGTCACGCTCCAGGTCGGCGCGCAGCAGTCGGGTCTGCATGGCATGCTTGAGCAGCAAGCGCCCGGCCGCCGTGGCTTTAAGCGGACGGCTGCGCACGATCAACACCGTGCCTACCTGCACTTCAAGCGAGCGCAAGCGCTGCGACACGGCAGACTGGGTAATGGACAAACGCACCGCTGCACGTTCAAACCCCCCCTCTTCCACAATGGCCGCCAAACATTCGAGTGCATCGGGGTCAAAGGTGCTCATGGGGTTGGTTCAATCAGTGTTGCTAATGTTGGCGTGCTAAATTTGCACCATTACTGATGCTACGGCATCTTGATCGATTTCAAGGTGTGGGCAAGCATCGGGTTTACCCGTAAATTGCATGTGCGACAGGTTTAAAAGCGCTTTTTGAGCTTTAACCACGGGCCATACCTTGCAAAATCAAACGCCCAATAAAGGATGCGCCCCCATGACACTGCAATACCAACTCAAAGAAGGCAACTACCACCTGTATGACCTGAGCTCACCCGTGAGCAAGGTCACGGGTGAGCATCGCCTGCGGCTCAAAACCGACACCGTGGCGATTGCGTTTGAGGTCAGCACCGGGGCATTGCGCGAACATGGCAGCCCCCTGCGCATCCACTCTTGGGCCAACAACACGCGCCGACGCTTGCGCGCCAGCGGGGCCTTGGCCAGCGCCAACGACCTGGTGGTGGTGTCCGGCCCGCTGCCGGTGGACGAGATCAACAAGTGCCTGAAGATCACCGGCTACTGCCGTGACCTGTTCACCAGGTTGCACGATTTGCCCCATGGCAAGCGTTTGGGGCACGCTGCAGGCGGGCATCATCAAACCACGAATTAGCTATAAAAAATATAGCTAAATAAGATTTAATTACAAGGGCTGCAGGTTAATTGATACCCCACTCAGCACAGCGTTGCCCGAGAGCGGGTCGCGTTGCTGGTCATCCAGCAGGGCATTCAGGTTGGCGCCAGGGCGCTGGGCTGCCAAGTTAAGTTGGATGCCGGGCACATCATGGCCCCAACCGTGTGGCAGGCTGACCACGCCGGGCAGCATGTCGGTGCTGATTTCCACCGGGGCCTGCACCTGCCCCATGCGGTTGCTGATGCGCGCCAGTTGGCCGTCTTGCAACTGCAGCCGCGCTGCGTCTGCCGGGTGCACCAGCAGGGTACAGCGCAGCGGGCCTTTGGCCAGGGTCGGCAGGTTGTGCATCCAGCTGTTGTTGCTGCGCACATCGCGTCGGCCAATGATGACCAGATCGGGGGCCGGGCGCTGCACGTCGGCCCAGGCGCGCGGCAAGTCTGCCAACAACAGGGGTGG
>JBGSRY010000451.1:0-2336 GCA_041737325.1 Rhodoferax sp.
TGCCCACCAGCGCATTCCCGACACCCGCCAAGCGCCCATACAACTCACGCCTGAACACCAGCAAATTGCAATCCACGTTCAACCTGACCCTACCGCCCTGGCAAGCTGGGGTGAACCGCATGCTGAATGAAATCACCTGAATTTTGTAGGGTCGACTTCAGTCGACCATGGAGGACTGAAGTCCTCCCTACACAGCCAATCACATCACATCTTTGAAGGGAATTTCATGACACCACGCAAAGGCATCATCCTTGCAGGCGGCTCCGGCACGCGGCTTTACCCGGTCACCCAGGCGGTCAGCAAACAGCTCATGCCGATCTACGACAAGCCGATGATTTACTACCCCTTGAGCACGCTGATGCTCGCCGGTATCAAAGAAGTGCTGATCATCTCTACGCCGCAGGACACACCGCGCTTTGCCGAGCTGTTAGGTGACGGCAGCCAGTGGGGCATGCACATCAGCTACGCCGTGCAACCCAGCCCGGACGGACTGGCGCAGGCCTTCATCATCGGACGCGAATTTGTCGGCAACCACCCCAGCGCGCTGGTGCTGGGCGACAACATTTTTTATGGTCACGACCTGGTCAATCAACTCGCGCATGCCGACGCGCGCCAGACCGGTGCCAGCGTGTTCGCTTACCACGTGAGCGACCCCGAGCGCTATGGTGTGGTGGCGTTTGACGAACAAAAACGCGCCATCAGCATCGAAGAAAAGCCCCAAGCACCCCAAAGCAATTACGCCGTCACCGGCCTGTATTTTTACGACAACCAGGTGTGTGACATTGCCGCCCACATCAAACCGTCTGCACGCGGCGAACTTGAAATCACCGACGTGAACCGTGTTTACCTCGAACAAAATCAGCTCAGCGTCGAGATCATGGGCCGCGGCTACGCCTGGCTCGACACCGGCACGCACGACAGCCTGCTGGATGCTGCCAGCTTCATCGCCACGCTGCAAAAACGCCAGGGCCTGCAAGTGGCTTGCCCGGAAGAAATTGCCTTTAGCCAACACTGGATTGATGCCGCCCAGATCCAAAAGCTGGCCGCCCCCCTGGCCAAGAATGGTTATGGGCAGTATTTGCTAAATTTGCTGAAATAAGCCCAGCTTGCCCCCATGGGGTCGACTTGCATCAACCGTGACTTTTTGTAGGGTCGACTTCAGTCGACCATGGCGGACTGAAGTCCGCCCTACAACGAAAACATCAATCCAAAGTCCGCCCCACAACAAATCAACCACCATGCCCTATACCGTTACACCCACCACACTACCCGAGGTTCTGATTCTTGAACCCAAAGTCTTCGGCGACACACGCGGCTTCTTTTTTGAAAGTTTCAACGCGCGTGACTTTGCCCAGTGCACCGGGCTGGACGTACCGTTTGTGCAAGACAACCACAGCAAATCTTCTAAAGGCGTGTTGCGTGGCTTGCACTACCAAATTCAGCACCCGCAGGGCAAACTGGTGCGCGTCACGCACGGCGAAGTGTTTGACGTGGCGGTCGATATGCGCCGCAGTTCGCCCAACTTTGGCAAATGGACGGGTGTGCACTTATCCGCCGACAACAAACGCCAGCTCTGGGTTCCGCCCGGCTTTGCGCACGGTTTTCTGGTCACCAGCGACAGTGCCGAGTTTTTGTACAAAACCACCGACTATTACCACCCCGAACACGAGCGCAGCCTGCTGTGGTGCGACGCGAACGTAGGCATCACCTGGCCGCTGCACGGCCAGCCCATCCTGGCGGCTAAGGATGCCACCGCAACATCACTAGACAAAGCTGAGGCTTTTCAATAAAAAAACCCGCACAAGGCGGGTTTTTTATGGGGCATTGATCTTTAGCCCATATGCAAACCACCATTGACCGAGAACTCGGCCCCGGTGGCGTAACCGCCTTCGTTTGAGGCTAACCAGGCAATGATGGAGGCAATCTCGGAAGGTTCACCCAGGCGCTTGACCGGCACGGTACCGATGATTTTGTCCAGCACTTCCTGGCGGATGGCCTTGACCATGTCCGTGCCAATGTAGCCCGGGCTGACGGTGTTGACCGTGACACCCTTGGTGGCAAGCTCTTGCGCCAACGCCATTGAAAAACCGTGCATACCGGCCTTGGCAGCCGAGTAATTGGTTTGTCCGGCTTGGCCTTTGACACCGTTGACACTGGAGATGTTGATGATGCGGCCCCAGCCTTTTTCAACCATATCACCCACAACCTGTTTGGTGACGTTGAACATGGAGTTGAGGTTGGTCTCGATCACTGCATCCCAGTCTTCGCGGGTCATTTTCAGGAACATGCGGTCACGGGTGATGCCGGCATTGTTGACCAACAGGTCAATCGTGCCA
>JBGSRY010000454.1:0-5544 GCA_041737325.1 Rhodoferax sp.
CGGCACGATGCGGTTGATCAAGCCCATCTCCAGCGCCGCTTCGGCACCAAATGGGTCGCCCAGCAACAAGGCCTCGGCGGCGCGGCCATAGCCCATGCGCTGCGGAGCCAGCAGGCTGGATGCGGCCTCTGGGCACACGCCCAGGTTAACAAACGGCATGGAAAACATCGCGTTGTCGCCCGCATAGATCAGGTCGCAGTGAAACAGCATGGTGGTGCCAATGCCGACGGCCGGGCCGCACACCGCAGCCACAATCGGCTTGGCAAAGGTGCTGATGGCGCGCATGAAGCGAAACACCGGTACGTCCGGCGACACCGGCGGGGCTTTTAAAAAGTCGGCAATGTCGTTGCCCGCGCTGAACACGGTTTCGTGCCCTTGAATCACCACGGCTCGCACCGCGTCGTCAGCCTCAGCCTGGGTCAATGCGTCGGCCAGCGCGGCATACATGTCGGCGGTGAATGCGTTTTTTTTGTCAACCCGGTTGAAGGTGATGGTGAGCACCCGCTCGGTGGTGTCCATCAGGATATCGGTCATGGCCATTCCTTTGGTTACAAGCACAAAATCCCGGAACGGGCCAGGATTTTGTGGGGTTGGGGCCCGCACAACGCGGGCCCCGGTGAAGCCTGTAGCGTATCAGACGCGCTCAAAAATGCCCGCCGCGCCCTGCCCCATGCCAATGCACATGGTCACCATGCCGTATTTGCCGCCGGTGCGTTGCAGACCGTGGATAACGGTAGCGGCACGGATAGCACCGGTGGCACCCAGCGGGTGGCCGAGCGCAATCGCGCCGCCCAGCGGGTTGACTTTGCGCACATCCAGTCCCAACGTGTTGATGACGGCCAGGCTTTGCGCGGCAAAGGCTTCGTTGAGCTCAATCCAATCCAGCTGGTCCAGCGTCAGGCCGCCGTTTTTCAGCGCAGCGGGAATGGCCTCGATCGGGCCAATGCCCATGAACTGCGGCGGCACACCCTTGGCCGCAAAGGACACAAAACGCGCCAGCGGTTTCAGGCCAAATTGCTTGACAGCTTTTTCGCTGGCCAGGATCAACGCGCCCGCACCGTCCGAGGTTTGCGAGCTGTTGCCCGCCGTGACCGAGCCGCGTGCCGCAAACGGAGATTTCAGCTTGCCCAGCCCTTCCAGACTGGTGTCCGGGCGTGCGCCTTCGTCCACACTCACCACACGTTTCTTTTCAATGACTTCGCCGGTAGCCAGGTTCGGGGCGCGGTCGGTCACTTCAATCGGGGTGGTCTCGGCGCTGAAATAACCCGCCGCTTGGGCTGCCAGGGCGCGCTGGTGCGACTGCAGCGCAAACGCGTCTTGGGCTTCGCGGCTCACCTTCCATTGCGTGGCCACTTTTTCTGCCGTCAGACCCATGCCATAGGCAATGCCAATGTCTTCGTCACGATCAAACATCAGCGGCGAGAACGACGGCGCGTTGCCGCCCATTGGCACCATGCTCATGCTCTCAACACCGGCGGCGATCATCACGTCGGCCTCGCCCACACGGATGCGGTCGGCGGCCATCT
Source organism: Rhodoferax sp. (assembly GCA_041737325.1). Classification (GTDB taxonomy): domain Bacteria; phylum Pseudomonadota; class Gammaproteobacteria; order Burkholderiales; family Burkholderiaceae_C; genus Rhodoferax. The sequence continues at coordinate 1,527 of JBGSRY010000454.1, forward strand.
GGATGGCGGTCACGCCCGAGGCGCAGAAGCGGTTCACGGTGACCCCGCCAACACGGGTGGGCAAGCCCGCCAGCACGGCGGCGGTGCGGGCAATGTTCAGGCCCTGCTGGCCTTCGGGCATGGCGCAGCCGCAAATGATGTCTTCAATCGCCTCGGGGTCCAGCCCGGGCGCTTGAGCCAGCGCCGACTGCAGCACCTTGACCAGCAGGTCGTCGGGGCGCATGTTGCGGAAAAACCCGCGAGAAGATTTGCCAATGGGGCTGCGCGTGGCAGCAACGATGTAGGCATCAGAAATTTGTTTCATGGTGAGACTCCTGTAGGAATTGGTATTGCTCCTTCCCCCTCTGGGGGAAGGCAGGGATGGGGGCTGGCTTTGCTCCCTCCCCCAGAGGGGGAGGGTTGGGGTAGGGGCCGGGTGTGGCCAAAAAATGAACACGATTCAAGATGGTTTGCAGAACTGCTTCAAGATCAACAAGCGGTGCATTGGAAGGAAACCGAAGCAGATCAAAACCTTGATCGCAAAAAAAGGCACTGCGTTGCGCGTCATATGCGCCTGCAGCCTGATGTTGCGAACCATCAAGCTCAACAATGAGCTTGGGGTTCAGGCACGCAAAGTCTGCGATGTAGCGCCCCAAGGGATGCTGGCGGCGGAATTTAAAACCCAGCTGCTGCGCGCGCAGACCCGCCCATAACCGACGTTCGCTGTCGGTCATGTTGTGGCGCAAATCCTGGGCGAATGCGCGGATGCGTGGCGGGGCTTGGTATTGCATCGGTCAGTTGGCAGGGGTCAAGCCCCCATCCCAACCTTCCCCCAGAGGGAGAAGGCGCAAGACATGGAGCGCACTGCGGTGCATAAGAACCACGGGTTTTGTCATGTCAGTTGCGTACCGGTTTGCCGGTGGACATCATGCCCATGATGCGCTCTTGCGTTTTGGGGTTGCCCAGCAACTTGCCAAAAGCCTTGCGCTCCAGGGTCATCAGGTAGTCTTCATCCACCAGGCTGCCCGCATCCACGTCACCGCCACACAGCACCCAGGCGATCTGGCTGGCAATGAAGAAGTCATAGGCGCTGATGAAGCCGCCGTCGCGCATGTTGACCAGCGTGCCCTTGATGGTGGCCAAGCCACTGCGCCCGGCCACCGGGAACTGGCGTTTGAGCGGTGCGCGGTAGCCGGAATCAAACAGGGCTTTAGCCTCGTTGATGGCCACAAACAGCAATTCATCTTTGTGCGGCACGATCACGTCGCTGTCCAAAAGGTAGCCCAGTTTTCTGGATTCAAGCGCGCTGGTACCCACTTTGGCCATGGCCGCTGCGGTGAAGCCTTCGGTCAAAAACGGCAGCAAATCCTTGCCCGTGGAGCTGGCGGCATTTTCAGCCGCACGCCGGGCGATGTAAGCCAGACCACCGCCACCGGGGACCAGGCCCACGCCCACTTCCACCAGGCCGATGTAGCTTTCCATGGCGGCAACCCGTTTGGCACTGTAGGCGGCCAGCTCGCAGCCACCGCCCAGTGCCAAACCGCGCACGGCGGAGACCACCGGCACATTGGCATAGCGCAGCTTCAGCATGGCTTGCTGCATCTCCAGCTCAGCCCCGGCAATGGCTTGGACACCGCCCATCATGAAGGCCGGCAGCATGGCCTGCAGGTCAGCCCCGGCCGAGAACATCTCGTCGTTGCTCCAGATCACCAAGCCTTTGTAGCTTGCTTCCGCCAAGGCCAAGCCTTGCAGCAAGCCTTCGATCACATCCGGGCCGATGGCGTGCATCTTGGTCTTGATGCTGGCAATGACCACCTCGCCGTCAAGCGTCCAAAGGCGGATGGCATCGTCTTCATGCAGCGTGGTGCCTGCGGTGCTGGCCGAGGGTGCGTTCGCGCCCAGCACGCTCTCGGGGAAGTGCTGGCGGGCATACACCGGCAGGCTGCGCACGGGTACAAATTTGCCCTCTGTGGGGTTCCACGAGCCTTGCGGCGTGTGCACACCACCCGCGTCAGCCACCGGGCCTTTGAAAACCCAGTCGGGCAGCGGTGCGTTGCACAGCGCCTTGCCGGCATCAATGTCTTCCTTGACCATGTTGGCCACGGTCAACCAACCGGCTTCTTGCCACAGCTCAAACGGGCCCTGCTTCATGCCAAAGCCCCAGCGCATGCAAAAGTCCACGTCACGGGCGTTGTCGGCAATGGTGCCCAGATGCACGGCAGCGTAGTGGAACGCGTTGCGCAAAATGGCCCACAAAAATTGGCCTTGTGCGCCTTCGGCGTTGCGCAGCAGTTGCAGGCGCTCTGCAGCAGGCTTTTTCAGCATGCGGGTGTAGACCTCGTCGGCCTTTTGACCAGCGGGCACATATTCCTTGCCAGCCAGGTCAAAACGCATGATGTCGCGCCCGACCTTTTTGAAGAAACCAGCCTTGGTTTTCTGCCCCAGGTTGCCCATTTCCAGCAAGGTCTTGAGCACTTCAGGGGTGGCAAAGCTGCCGTAGAACGGATCCGTGTCCAGGCTCAGCGTGTCTTGCAGCGTCTTGATCACGTGCGCCATGTTGTCCAGGCCCACCACGTCGGCGGTGCGGAACGTGCCACTGCTGGCGCGGCCCAATTTTTTGCCAGTGAGGTCGTCAACCACGTCGTAGCTCAGGCCAAAGTTCTCCACTTCTTTCATGGTGGCCAACATGCCGGCAATGCCGACGCGGTTGGCAATGAAGTTGGGCGTGTCTTTGGCACGCACCACGCCTTTGCCCAGCGCCGTGGTCACAAAGGCTTCCAGGTTGTCCAGAATGTGCGGTTCGGTGGTGGGGGTGTTGATCAGCTCCACCAACTGCATGTAGCGTGGTGGGTTGAAGAAGTGGATGCCGCAAAAGCGCGGTTTGAGTTCTTCAGGCAGCACTTCGCTGAGTTTGGTAATGGACAAGCCCGAGGTGTTGGAAGCCACGATGGTGTGCGGTGCGACAAACGGTGCGATCTTTTTGTACAGATCAAGCTTCCAGTCCATGCGCTCGGCAATGGCTTCGATGATCAGGTCGCAGTCACGCAGCTGCTCCATGTGCTCTTCGTAGTTGGCCTGGCCAATCAAGGCCGCATCTGCCGCCACACCCAGGGGTGAGGGTTTGAGCTTTTTCAAGCCGTCCACAGCACGGGTGACGATGCCGTTTTTGGGGCCTTCTTTGGCTGGCAGGTCGAACAGGACAACCGGCACCTTGCAATTGACCAGGTGCGCGGCAATTTGCGCACCCATCACACCGGCACCGAGCACGGCAACTTTTCTGACATTGAAACGGGACATGTTTTTTTCCTTAAGTAAAAGTTCAGGCCAGGGCAGCGTCGGTGTCCATCAACACCTTGGAGCCCGCACGGGCGGTGCGCATCAGGGTGGCGGTTTCCGGGAACAGTTTGGCAAAGTAAAAGCGTGCGGTTTGCAGCTTGGCCAGGTAAAACGGGTCGGTCGGCTTGCCTTCGGATTGGTCGGCAGCCATCTGGCGCAGCGCCACTTGCGCCATGCGGGCCCAAAAGTAGCCATACACCAAATGTCCGGCCACGCGCAGGTAGTCCACCGCTGCAGCGCCCACTTCGTTTGGATTCTGGAAGCCCTTGAAACCGATCTCGGTGGTGAACTTGGTCATCTGGTCGGCCAAAATAGCCACTGGGGTGATGAATTCGGCCATCTTCTCGTTGACCCCTTCCTCTGCCACCAGCGCCCCCACCAGCTTGCCAAATTTTCGCAACGTCGCCCCGTTGTTGGAGAGCACCTTGCGGCCCAGCAAGTCCAGACTCTGGATGGTGTTGGTGCCCTCATAAATCATGTTGATGCGGTTGTCGCGCACAAACTGCTCCATGCCCCATTCGCGCACATAACCATGCCCGCCATAAACCTGCTGCATGTTGTTGCGATGTCGTAGCCCTTGTCGGTGCCATAGCCTTTGATCACCGGGGTCATCAGTCCGATCAGCATATCGGCCTGCTCGCGCTCCTCTTCGGTCTGCGCCTTGTGCGACAGATCGACTTGCAACGCGCCCCACAGGCACAGC